>NZ_JAUBVR010000003.1:28860-97224 GCF_036705955.1 Microcoleus sp. A6-C6
TCTTCCTGTGACGGGATTGGGAGGTACTGATCCAGACGGCTCGATCGCCTCCTACGCCATCAACACCCTACCACCAGTAGCCCAAGGAGTCCTGTTCCTAGGAGATCCGGCCAACGGTGGAGTTGCTGTCACCCCCGGTCAAGTGCTGACACCGGTACAGATTCAACAACTATATTTCCAATCCACAGGCAGCTTTACGGGAGCCAATTTCACCTACACTGCTACTGATAATTTAGGTCTCGCCAGCGCAGCGCCTGCGACTGCAACTCTCACAGCTCTGACACCCGCCAACCAACCGCCAGTTGCCAACCCTACCACTGGGTCGGTTCTTCCTGGAAATACTCTTCCTGTGACGGGATTGGGAGGTACTGATCCAGACGGCTCGATCGCCTCCTACGCCATCAACACCCTACCACCAGCAGCTCAAGGAGTCCTGTTCCTAGGAGATCCGGCCAACCGTGGCGTAGCAGTGACAGCAGGACAAGTCCTAACTCCGGCACAGCTTCAACAACTATATTTCCAATCCACAGGCAGCTTTACGGGAGCCAATTTCACCTACACTGCTACTGATAACCTCGGTGCGGTTAGTCCCGCTGCTACCGCTACAGTTGCTGCTTCTCCCGCGACGAACCAACCACCAGTAGCGACAAATACTAACCTCAGCACTCCGCCCAACACCAGCACATTAGTCACCGGATTAGCAGGAAGTGACCCCGATGGGTCGATCGCCTCCTACACCATCAACACCCTGCCACCAGCAGCCCAAGGAGTCCTATTCCTAGGAGATCCAGCCAACGGTGGTGTAGCGGTGACACCAGGACAAGTCCTAACTCCGGCACAGATTCAACAACTATTTTTCCAATCGACAGGCAGCTTTACGGGAGCCAATTTTACCTACAGCGCCACCGACAACCTCGGCGCAGTTAGTCCCCTAGCTAACGCTACTCTCGGTTTAACAGGAGCGACTCCCAACCAACCGCCAGTAGCGACAAATACTAACCTCACGGTAGGGCCAAACAGCAGCGCGCCGGTGCCGGGATTGGGAGCAAGTGACGATGGGTCGATCGCCTCTTACACCATCAACACCCTGCCACCAGCAGCCCAAGGAGTCCTATTTTTAGGAGATCCAGCCAACGGCGGCGTAGCGGTGACACCAGGACAAGTTTTGACACCTGCACAGATAGGACAACTATTTTTCCAATCCACAGGTAGCTTTACCGGTGCCAATTTTACCTACAGCGCCACCGACAACCTCGGCGCAGTTAGTCCCCTAGCTAACGCTACTCTCGGTTTAACAGGAGCGACTCCCAACCAACCGCCAGTAGCGACAAATACTAACCTCACGGTAGGGCCAAACAGCAGCGCGCCGGTGCCGGGATTGGGAGCAAGTGACGATGGGTCGATCGCCTCTTACACCATCAACACCCTACCGCCAGCGGCCCAAGGCATCCTGTTTTTAGGAGATCCAGCCAACGGCGGAGTAGCCGTGACACCAGGTCAAGTTTTGACACCGGCACAAATAGGACAACTATTTTTCCAATCTACCGGCGACTTTAGCGGAGCCACATTCAACTACAGCGCCACAGATAACCTCGGCGCAGTTAGTCCCCTAGCTAACGCTACTCTCGGTTTAACAGGAGCGACTCCCAACCAACCGCCAGAAGCCGACAATACTAACCTCACGGTAGGGCCAAACAGCAGCGCGCCGGTGCCGGGATTGGGAGCAAGTGACGATGGGTCTATCGCCTCTTACACCATCAACACCCTGCCCCCATCCGCCCAAGGAATCCTGTTTTTAGGAGATCCAGCCAACGGCGGAGTAGCCGTGACACCAGGTCAAGTTTTGACACCGGCACAAATAGGACAACTATTTTTCCAATCGACAGGCAGCTTTACCGGTGCCAATTTTACCTACAGCGCCACCGACAACCTCGGCGCAGTTAGTCCCCCAGCTAACGCGAATCTCGGTTTAACAGGATCGACCCCCACACCGACTCCAGCACCAGTACCAACACCCACTCCCACACCATTACCAATACCGACTCCAGCACCAACTCCCACACCAACTCCCACACCGACTCCCAACCAACCGCCAGCAGCCAACAATACTAACCTCACCCTAGACCCCAACAGCACCGCGCGGGTGCCGGGATTGGGAAAAAGTGACGATGGGTCGATCGCCTCTTACACCATCAACACCCTGCCCCCATCCGCCCAAGGAATCCTGTTTTTAGGAGATCCAGCCAACGGCGGAGTAGCCGTGACACCAGGTCAAGTTTTGACTCCGGCACAGCTAGGACAACTATTTTTCCAATCCACAGGCGACTTTACCGGCGCCAATTTCAGCTACAGCGCCACAGATAACAACGGCGCTACCAGTCCCCTGGCTACCGCTACTCTCGGTTCCACAGGAGCAACTCCCACACCAAATCCCCTGAACTTACCGCCAGTAACCAACAATGCTAACTTCACGGTAGACCCCAACAGCAGCGCGCGGGTGCTCGGATTGGGAGGAACTGACCCCGATGGGTCGATCGCCTCTTACACGATCAACACCCTGCCCCCATCCGCCCAAGGAATCCTGTTTTTAGGAGATCCAGCCAACGGTGGCGTAGCGGTGACACCCGGACAAGTCCTGACTCCGGCACAGATTCAGCAACTATTTTTCAAATCCACAGGCGACTTTACCGGCGCAAATTTCAGCTACAGCGCCACAGATAACAGCGGCGCTACCAGCCCCGCCACTGCTACAGTTGCCGCTATCTCCCCGACTTCCAACCAACCGCCATCGATTAACAATGTTAACTTCACGGTTCCGACTAACGGCATCGTGCAGGTGTTGGGATTGGGAGGAAGTGACCCCGATGGGTCGATCGTCTCTTACACCATCACCAGCGTCCCCCCAGCCAACCAAGGAGTCCTGTTCTTATCAGATCCAGTCAACGGCGACGTACCCGTGACAGCAGGTCAAGTCCTGACTCCGGCACAAATAGGACAACTATTTTTCAAATCCACAGGTGACTTTAACGGAGCAACTTTCAGCTACACCGCCACCGACAACCTCGGCAAAGTCAGCCCCGCTAGCGCTACTGTTGCTGCTATCTTGAGGCCAGTTGGAACTGTTCCCCCACTCACACCTACACCCACGCCAACGGCCGGAATCTCAAATCCGATCGCCGAACCAGATACCGACTGTCTGTGTCAGCCCATTCCTGAAAAACCGGGAATTAACTTTGCACCGCCACAGCAACCGCCCGCAGTGAGATTTGTCCGACCGATTTCGCAACTTGGAGAGGGACAAACCACCAAAGGAACCAATGGCGATGACTTGATCGCAGACACCAAAGGCAACCAAAAAATCCTCGGTTTGCAAGGCAATGACCTGCTTTTAGGTCAAAATGGCGCTGATGAAATTCACGGCGACGAAGGCAATGACACGATTTTTGCGGATACTGACACCGATATTGCCTATGGCGGCGATGGCAACGATATCATCCATGCTGGCAAAGAGAACGACTGGATTTCAGGAGACTTAGGCTCTGACACGCTGTTTGGAGATCAAGGTGCCGATACAATTTTGGGAGACAACGGCAACGATAACTCTCGCAGCGCTGCGGATAATCGTGATTTGATCTTCGGATGCGCTGGCAATGACATCATTAACGGTAACGAGGGAAACGATACTATCCATGCCGGCAAAGATAACGATATTGCCGTAGGAGGCAAAGAAAATGACCTCATCTGGGGCGAACTCGGCTCCGATACGTTGATTGGCGGCACAGGTTCCGACAGCTTGTTTGGTGGTTTCAGCGGCAAAACAGACCTCGACTTACAGGGACGCGACTTGCTCTATGGAGGCGACGGTAATGACTTCCTCAGCGGCCAAGAAGGCGACGATACGCTGGTTGCAGGCAAAGATAACGATCGCGCTTACGGAGGCAAAGGCAATGACCTGATCTACGGTCAATTAGGCTCAGATACCCTCTACGGCGGCGAAGGAGCCGATACTCTGCTCGGCGACAGCGGCAGTTCCCAGTCAATCGGGGATACCGGCGAACAAGACTTAATCTTTGGTGATACCGGCAACGACATTATCGGCGGCGGCAACGGTAATGATACCGTCCAAGCTGGCAAAGGCAACGATGGCGTTTGGGGCGGCAAAGATAATGACTTGATTTGGGGCGAACTCGGTTCTGATACCCTTGTCGGCGACAGCGGCGATGACACCATGTACGGCGGCGCTCGCAGTCGAGCTCAAGATGTCAACGGCCAGGACTGGCTCTTTGGTGGTGATGGTGCTGATGCGCTGTTCGGCGATGAAGCTGACGATACCATCAGTGGCGGTGAAGGCAACGACAAAATTTACGGCGGCAAAAATAATGACCTCGTACACGGAGATCTCGGCAACGACTTGATTTACGGCGGTGACGGTAGTGATGAACTCTGCGGTGGCGAGGGCAACGATACCATAAGCGGCGATCGCTCCGATAACCGGGGTTTCGCGGTGGGCGCAAACGACCAGCAAGACTGCATCAACGGCGGTGACGGCGATGACTTGCTCTACGGCAATGAAGGGCAAGATAACATCAACGGAGATGCTGGCAACGACACCCTCTACGGAGGTAAAGATAGCGACATTCTCAACGGCGGTGCTGGCGATGACTGGCTGTTTGGTGGCGCAGGCGAGGATACTTTAATTGGAGGGCTTGGGAGCGATCAATTTGTGTTGGGTGCTGACGGTGGCATCGATACTGTGATTAACTTCGAGGTAGGCGTCGATAAGTTTGTTTTGACTGGCGGCGTGAGTTTCCAGCAGTTACAATTTAGCGCCACTCCTGACGGTACGTTGCTGCGAGTCGCAGGAAGTGGTCAGGTTTTAGCGAATCTGGTGGGGGTTAATGGGGCGATCGGCTCCTTGGATTTCCTATCATCAAATCTCTTCCGTTCTGAGGGTTAGAATTGGCGGCGAAAGTCCGCTATTCTCATAACAAAACGCCACAGAAGTTGCAAGCTGCTGTGGCGTTTCCATCATTTTCAATACTCGTCTAAAACTCGACTTGAAGTACATAAATTGGGAGCATCTCATTAGTGAAAAAAGCATTTTTTATTATAGTGCGATCGGGACGCTGGCGAGTCTTGCACCGATCGCACTATTAAATGCAAGGTTGTCCCTTGGATGTCTTTGGTTGGTGTTCACGCGAGACTGCTATCCTAAAATTACAGCTTGGTGCGATCCACTGCTTGCCCGTCCCTCTTGGCAGCAAACGCAAGTAACGGAGGCAGACATGGCAGCTTTTGCAGCTCGGAGACAAAGTTTTTTGGCACAATCTGAAGTCTAATGAATAAATTAACTCTGGTGCGATCGCTCTTTTTCCTAGCTGTGTTCGCCTGCATCCAACTTCCCGTCGCAGCACTTACACAGCCGGCAAGTCGATCGGGCTATGAAACAATTAACCCCAAACAGTTCATTGCCGATCGCAAAATCACCGTCTCCAACCCCAAAGATATCGCTGCCAAACTCTTTATTCTCGATCGAGAATCTGAAGGCAGAAAAAGCGACCAAATTTCAGTTGAATATCCCACGCGAGACACCGCCGTAATTGTCCAAACTGTCATCGGTTTAGCTGACGATTCTGTTGCCGGAATGCGGCACCGCATCGAGCTCAGACTCAGGCAAAATAAATGGGAAATTGTCTGGATTGGCCGACAATCTCAGTGTCAACCAAATCGCGGACACCAAAATTGGGCAAGCGGGCGCTGTCTGTAGAAAGGTCGATCGGCTTTTTGCTTATTACCCATCAGCGCCTAGAAACCCGCACCGCAAAAGTTTGATGGTTTCTGAATAATCGCGATCGCCTGCACGATATCACCTGGGATGAATTGCCGATAATTAATTCGACCGAAATAGCCAAAGCACAGGGGATTTAAGCCCCCATCTTTAGGTGGATTGTTTTTAGGCCGGGGATTTAAGCTCCAGCCTAAAAACTTCGCTGTCAACTGTCAACTGTCAACTGTCAACTGTTAATCAGAAGTCTACTTGCACATGATCAAGTTTCCAGCCGAGATGAATCCGGGTACAGGGGCTGAAATCTCAACCCAATTGCGGTCTTCTCCATTCTTGTCTTTCACTAACTGGAAATTCGGCACTAGCGTTACTTGACCGTTAGCCGCTACGCCACCTTTAACAGCAGCAGTTTTTGAAGGCTCCGTGCGGATTGCTAGACCCTTCGGCGCTACGCGAGGTTCTACTTGGCGGCACAGACTGACAGGGCCCGTTGCAGGTGCAGGTGCAGGTGCTGGTGTCGGTGCAGGTGCTGGTGTCGGTGCAGGTGCTGGTGCTGGTGTCGGTGCTGGTGTCGGTGCTGGTGTCGGTGCGGGCGCAGGACTTGGACTGGGTGTCGGTGCCGGTGCTGGTGTCGGTGCAGGACTTGGACTGGGTGTCGGTGCTGGTGCTGGTGCTGGCGCTGGCGCTGGTGCTGGCGCTGGCGCTGGCGCTGGTGCTGGTGCTGGTGCTGGCGCTGGTGCTGGCGCCGGTGCTGGTGCTGGTGCTGGTGCTGGCGCTGGAGTTGCGCTTGCTGTTGTGCACGAAACTAAATTACTTTCGTCTTTGGGATATCCGCTAGCCACATACCCTTTGACGGGAGCGGTAATTTGAATCCAGAGGCGGCCGTCGGAGGCTTTAACAGAAGTAGCGCCTTGGAACAGCGTTACCTTAGTATTCATTGCTACACCGCCAACTCTCGGAGATTTGGGGTCTGGGTTCTGGCGAACGGTCAAACCTTCTTTGGGAGTGACTTTGCGACAAAGGGTGTCAGCTTGGGCTATTTGAAAGGTGGCGCTGTTTTCAAAGGAAATATTTTCAGCATCCTGACTGGTAGTGGATGTTGGTAGGGCGGCAATACCGATCGCCTGAGCCTGCAAACTTCCGGCTACGATCGCGATCGCGCCCAGGAATGCAGCGGGTTTGTTCCAGCAATTCAAATTTTTCATCCGTTCAACTCCTCACTTAACCACAATCATTATCTTAATTGCAGGCCAATATAGCAAAAAATAGATTTCTATTCCATACCCACGTTCACATAACATTTTTATGGGGATAAGTCAATTTTGATTTATATAGCTTAATATTTGGTGAGTTAAGCAAGGACAAATTAAGCTGCTACGCCGATCGATGGCTCGTTATGGCAGGGCAGGGGAGACTGAGAGTGGGAGAGAGTGGGAAAGTCAACAGTCAACAGTTTAAATGCGTCACCTGCGATCGCACCTTACTTAAAATTACCGCGAAAAATAGACAGTGGCAGCAAGTGGAAGAACGCCCAGATTCATCTGTAAAGTCAATTCTTGCATCTAAATTATCAAAATTTACTGATTTTAGTTTATCCTTCCAGAGAGCGGCTTTGGAGTCAATTTTTAGATCTAAAATCTCTAGTCTAAAATCTCAAATTGACTCAGTTTTTTTGCTTCAATCTATCAAAAGACTGATTTTTTATAAGAAGTCGTCGCCGGATAACCTCTATCTGGAGAATGGTTTAACCGATCGCCCAAATCGAGTAAAAATAGAATGTCATATCTGATTTTGTATTCTATGAAACTGAATTATTTTATCAAACGGATTTCGACCGTCGGGCGCTATCTAGCTGCAACTGTGCTTTGCGTGTCAGCGATGGCATTTGTTTGGCAGAGTTCGTTGTTCTCGAACACCGCAGCAATGGCCTCTCCTGCTGTAAGCTCGATCGCAGCAGCAGATTTGGGCGATCAAGTTCAAAACAAAGCGAGCACAGATGCTGGAAGAGCCAAGAACTTCATCCGAGATACAGAAGAGAAGGTGAAGGAAACAGCCAAGACAAATGCTGCTAAAGTCGATCGAGCATCAGAAGATGGTAGTGTGGCCGAGCGCAAAGCGAAGAAAGATGCCGCTACAATCGAGAAAAGAGCAGAGGAAGATTCTGCTCGCACTCAGAAAGCAGTAGATAACACCAAGAATGCTGTGGAGCGCGCTGTTGACAGCATCAAGGATGCTTTTAACTAGACAATCAATCAGATCGTGTTGACTCTCCCCACCACTGTCAAACAGGTTCCTAGTGAGGACTTTAGTCCTTCTTTTGAAAAATACTAAAGTCCTCACTAAAAACCAAAAGTATTAAAGGTTCGTAGTGAGGACTTTAGTCTTTCTTTTGGCAAATACTAAAGTCCTTACTAAAAACCAAAAGTATTAAAGGTTCGTAGTAAGGATTTTAGTCCTTCTTGTCCCAAATACTAAAATCCTCACTCAAAACCAATTCAATCGGGGTGATACTATTCGGACATGAGATCGTGTTTTTTCGCCCTTTTCTCATTCCTCGAAACCAAAAGCATCGCTCTGCATTGACAGAAACCTCTATACCGAACCTCAAACCGATCGCAATCCATCATTTAAAATTGCCGCAAAAAACGCAAATCGCTAGCATAAACCCGGCGAATATCGTCAATTTCATAAAGTACCATTGCGAACCGCTCCACACCAAAACCAGCCGCAAATCCAGTATATTTTTCTGGATCTAAACCGACTCCTTTAAGAACATTTGGATCTACCGCGCCGCAGCCCAAAACTTCCAGCCATTTGCCGTTCCACTGCAAATCAACTTCAGCAGAAGGTTCTGTAAACGGAAAGTAACTCGTGCGGAAACGAATTGGCAAATCTTGCCCGAACATTTGCCGCAAAAACTCTTTAATTGTGCCTTTCAAGTCAGTAAATGTCAGATTTTCACCAATTGCTAAAAGTTCGATTTGGTGAAAAACTGCTGCGTGAGTAGCATCCACAGTATCGCGGCGGTAAACGCGGCCGGGAGAAACAATCCGAATCGGCGGTTTGTGCTGTTCCATGTAGCGAATTTGCACCGATGATGTCTGAGTCCTTAGCAAGTCGCCACCGGGCAGGTAAAATGTATCTTGCATATCCCGCGCCGGGTGGTCGGGCGGAGTATTTAGCGCCTCGAAGTTGTAATAATCTGTTTCCATTTCCGGGCCGTTGGCGACGGTGTAACCCAGCCCGACAAAGATATCGAGAGCGCGGTCTATGACGGCATTTAAGGGGTGAATTCGGCCTTGGGGACTGAAAATCCCCGGCATGGTGACATCGAGGGTTTCTGAGGCTAATTTGGCTTGAATTTGGGCGGTTTGGAGGGCGGCGCGTTTGTCTTCTAAGTCGGCTTGGAGGGCTTCTTTTACAGTATTGGCGATCGCGCCTACTTTGGGCCGCTGATCGGCAGACAATTTGCCCATCATGCCTAAAATTTGAGAGAGTTGGCCTTTTTTGCCGAGGTAGCCGACGCGCAACTGTTCGAGTTGTTCGAGGGTATTCGCGGTGGCGATCGCACTTTTGGACTCGCTTGCGAGGGTTTCTAGTTGAGTTTCAATGTCGCTTAGTTGGACAGTCATCTTGATTTTAGATTTTAGATTTTAGATTTTAGCTAGACAGACGGGAATCCCCACACTATACCACTTCGGTTAGTGTGGGATGAAAGACTTGCTGAAGATGAGGATTCCAGACGCCCTGAGCCTCCTACGCCGTAAGCGTTGAGCCGTGAGCGTGTGGATGAGGACATCAAAGCACAATAAGTTCTTTATTGTTTTTAAAAGAATCCCCCACTCTAAATAAGTATAGTGAGGGAATTATTCTTTGAACTAATTTAAGTTCAACTCCTTACGGAGTGGTTTTCTTCGTCAATGTTTGTCCAGGTTTTCATCAGCAACACTTTCCCCTTAACTCCAGAGGTATGTTTAATTACTGACCGCAGTGTTCAGCGCTAGAAAACGGTTTACCAAACCTGTACGCTGAAGTGCCTATATATTCTGAACAAACGTAGCGACCAAGAGTTTAACGAGCCACTGAGACGGTGGGACACGCTCCCTAATTTCTTAAGAAGCCCACACGCTCGACGGTCTTCCGTTCAGTGTGTGGAGTTGTCACATTGATGGCAGTTTTGAGCCAAGCTGAGTTTAGCGCAATTTTGGCTCGACAGTCTTGGAGATTTTAGATTGTAGATTTTAGATTTTCGGTAGTTACGGATAATTCGTAATAGGTAATTGGATGTTAGAGCGATCGCCCTACTTGAATCTAGTTTAAGATTATTCTCAGGCCTCTAAAAATTTCAATGAAACTTTTAATTAGTAACGACGACGGCATCTTTGCCCAAGGCATCCGTAGCCTCGCCAACGCTCTCGCCGCCGCCGGCCACGACGTGAGTGTAGTCTGTCCCGACAGAGAGCGCTCCGCTACGGGCCACGGCCTCACACTACACCAACCCATCCGCGCCGAAATTGTCGAATCTGTTTTTGATCCCGCCGTCACAGCTTGGGCTTGTTCGGGCACTCCCGCCGACTGCGTGAAACTAGCTTTGTGGGCTTTACTTGACAAACCGCCGGATTTTGTGATTTCCGGCGTCAACCACGGGCCGAATTTAGGCACGGACATCATCTGTTCGGGCACGGTTTCGGCGGCAATGGAAGGAATCATGGAAGGCATTCCCAGCATTGCTTTCAGCCTCGCCAGCTATACTTCCCAGGAATTTGGGCCGGCGGTAGATTTCGCTGTCACCTTGCTGGGACAGTTGGAAAAACAGCCAATGCTGAAACCGATGCTGTTGAATGTCAACATACCAGCGGTTACACAAGCAGAAATTACCGGAGTTGCGATCGCCCGTCAAGGCATTCGCCGCTATTTCGACATATTTCAAAAGCGCACCGATCCGCGCGGCAAAACTTATTATTGGCTAGCTGGGGAATTGTTAGAAGATGTAGAAGAAACCCTAGATCTGGCCGTGCCGCATGATATTCCTACAGACGTACAGGCTATTCGCCACAACAAGATAACCGTTACTCCGCTGCAATACAATCTCACCTGCGCTCCCGACTTGCACTCGTTGCGGGATTGGCAATTTGAAGGTTTTCCCAAACAGTCAGCTCCGATCGACCCGATTCGAGCGGTAAACTAGGAATTAAGGAAAAGTGCCTATAAAGGTCTATGCCCCAGGCGTTAACGCAGGCTCTAAATTAGTTGTTGGTTTTTTACTCAAGAAAAACAGTTATGAACGCTCCCACCTATAACACTCATTCTGTCACTTGCCCGATTTGCCATCGTTCCAGCGTCGTGGGCCCAGTCGGAATGGTCAGCGGACTATTCACCTGTCCCCACTGCCATTCTCATATGGTAATTAGCTGGAGTGGCCATTTTGTCCGCGATCCTTTTAGTCTCAAACAATTGACGGTAGGAAAGATGCTCAGGCGAGAGAGCAGGCCACTAGCTCGCCTTCAGCGGGACTTTGGGCTGGGTAAGCATTTTCCGCTGCTGGCAATTTTGGGAAGCGTGGTATTTTTGGGATGTGCGATCGCCGCTACAGAACAATCGCTGCCCCGACAGAATTCATTTCAAGGGTTTGTAGAGTGGGTCAACGGAACTGGCAATTCTCAAGATGTCTCGCGTTAACATTTCTCAACAGTGTGACAGATACTCCGTGCAAACATCTATTCCTTTAGATAGAAATAAGGATACAACACTTACGCATTCCGACTCCGAGAAACCGGGTTTTTACCGTTTTGATGGGATTTAACGAATTATTTTCGTTAAAAACCCGGTTTCTGATCCCCGTGCGTAAGTGCTAGTGGTTTGAACTTATACCCATTTTGAAAAGTATGGCTGCTCTTAAGAATTGGTAATTTTCGATCGCTCAATAGACTTATTGCATAAATCTTTGATTGATAAGTCAACCGCAGATCTAGGCGGATCAACGCAGATGCAACGCAGATAATTTCATTCTTAGGAGAGTGCAGGAATGCAATCTTTGTAATTGAGAAATTAATTGAGAAACTCAGCAATTTTTCTAACTGCTGCTTCCAAAATTTCTGGTGACTCAACTAGGGCAAATCGCACGTAGCCTTCTCCTGATTTCCCGAAACCGGCGCCGGGGGAAGCTGCGACTCCTGTACTCTGTACTAGCTGAGTGCAAAATTTCACCGAATCCGAGGCCCAAGGTGCTGGTAGTTTCGCCCAGACGTACATGGTGGCAGGGGGTACGGGTACTTCCCAGCCGATCGCCCTAAGCGCATTTACAAAGGCATCTCGCCGTTTTCTGAAGGTTTGTACACTGGTGGTGACGGTATCTTGGGGGCCTGTTAATGCCGCACTCGCTCCGTTCAAAATCCCTAAATATTGGTTGAAGTCTACTGTGGCTTTAACTTGTCGCAGGGCTGCAATTAGTTCGGGATTGCCGATCGCATATCCGACTCGAAAACCTCCCATGCTGTAGGATTTGGATAGCGTGAAAAACTCGATCGCCACACTCTTATCTCGATCCGCCTGAAAAATCGACGGCGCCATCAATTTACGCAATTCCTCGATATCCGAGGGCGGGCGCGCACCATCCACCGCCCCTACGGAATCGTCAAACACCAAATCCACATAGGGGAAATCGTGCACTAAAACGAGATCATGTTGACGACAAAAAGCCACGGCTTTCTCAAAAAATGCCAGCGGGGCGATCGCAGTTGTAGGATTGTGAGGATAGCTCAAAACCATCATCTTCGATTGGGCTAATACAGGCATCGGAATATCTTCAAATACTGGCAAAAACTGATTTTCTGCTAATATTGGCATCGGGTAAATTTGACCGCCCGCCAAATACACACCGCCCGCGTGGGAAGGATAGCCCGGATCGAGCAGCAAAGCAAAATCTCCGGGGTTTAGTACAGCTAAAGGCATATGCGCCGTGCCTTCTTGGGAACCAATTAGTGGCAGCACTTCTGTTTCGGGATTGACTGAAATTCCAAATTTTTGTTCATACCAGCAAGCTGCGGCTTCTCGGAAAGAGCGGGTTCCGTTAAACAGTAAATAGCCGTGGGTGCTAGGATCGGATAGCGAAAGGGCGATCGCATCTGTAATGTGAGCAGCCGCTGGCAAATCCGAAGAACCCAGAGACAAGTCAATCACATTTTGTCCGGCGGCTCTGGCTAGAGTTTTCGCCCGATCCATGTCGGCAAATACATTAAATTTGAGGGGTTCTAAACGTTGGGCAAATTGCATATTTTTGTAAGTTTTGGCGATATTAATAAATCATTTTAAATCGCTGAAAAATGATTCTTTTTGATGGTTCTTTAGAGAATGTTTTTTAACCGCAGAGAGCGCAGAGGGCGCAGAGTCAGAGAGGAAGATTGAGGAGAAAAGAGAGATGTTTACAAATTCTTTGGGATTGTTATAGTTGTGACTTGGGAGTTGGAAACTCCCGAATCAATTCAAAATTTTATAAGTGACCGTCGAGCAAACCGATCAAAGTTTGTTTAGTAATCGCTCCCTCATGGGAAAGGACTACTTCGGCATTTTTAAACAGTCTCAGTGCTGGGACTCCTTCTACTTTATACTGCTTGACAGTATTCGGATTAGGGTCAATTTCCATTTTAACCACTTTCAGGTCGCTGTAGTTGGCAGCCACCCAGTCTATCGAAGGCGCAATCAGTTTGCAAGGCCCGCACCAAGATGCCCAAAAATAGGCAAGCACTGGTTGCTCTGCTTTCAGAACTTCTGTTTCAAATTTTTCGTCGTTGATGACAATTACACTGTTGCTCATGATTTTACGATGATTTTTCCTGGTTGGTTATTTATAAAAAAGCACGGGCGGGCTTGAAATTTGCACTAATTTAGAAGAGGGACACAAAAACTGTTACTAATTTTAAAACATTCTGTGAATTTATTGAGTAGAAACTCAGGATTTGAGACTGATGGCTAATTCTGTATGGCGTTTAATTCCGCTGCTGCAAGCGTCTGGTAGTGTGCAGATGGCGATCGACCAATGGCTGCTACAACAGCATCTAGCGGGGAAAAATCCGCCAACTCTGCGATTTTACACCTGGGCACCGGCGGCGATTTCCTTGGGCTACCATCAGCAGCGGTGGCCTGAGTTTTGGCAGCATTTGTCCTGGGAGGGAACGCCTGTGGATTTGGTGAGGAGGCCTAGCGGTGGGCGCGCCGTGCTCCACCAGGGTGATTTAACTTACGCAGTTGTGGCGTCGGGATTTGGCAGCAGTCGCATGAAAGCTTATCAGACTATTTGCGAGTTTTTGATTGAGGGTTGGCGGGCGATGGGTGTGGATTTGCACTACGGGGAAGCTGGGCGCGGTTATATTCACAATCCGAATTGTTTTGGTACTGCTACGGGTGCGGATTTGGTTACACCTGATGGCGGCAAGTTAATTGGTAGCGCGCAATTGCGCCGGGGTGATGCTATTTTGCAGCATGGTTCGATGCGTTTGCGATCGGATATTGGTTTGTTTTCTCAAGTTTTTGGGGAGGAATTAATTCCTGTGAAGTTACCTTTATTTCAAGGGGGAGATGATTTAATCGCCACTGTAATTGATGCTTTGAGTGCGGCGGCTTGTCGGTGTTTTGGGATTGACTTGGAAGTGCGGCCGCTTTCGGAGGAGGAATGGCAGGATATTTCGGAATTTAACACAAAAAACTCTATTTGTCGGTAGGCATTGCCAGCTATATCTAGGTAGTGCGAACAGTAAAAGATATATTTTCTAGCACTACATTAGGAATATTTCCTGCACCTAAAACCTGTGTACCATCTAAAACTTCTATCCCTACCAATAACTCATTTTTACCAATATTTAAAGCAATTTTGTCAGTTAACTGTAATCACACTGATGCTTACCTTCTACAAGCCTAATGTAGAGAGCATCAATTTCTGAATCATAACTAATCTTCATAAAATTTTACCTCAAAAATCAAAAGTATCGATCGCGCTCGCCGACTCTTGACCACTAAAATGAGGGCGATCGCTACTTTTTTCTGATTCTACGATTTTAGATCGGAGTAAGATACTTTGTTAACGAGAGACACAATTTCTGCTATTTTTGCTGAAACTATTGTGGGCGGGCAGACAATCCAGCCCAAAAAGTTAGATTGAAATGCTTTACAGCTTATGGTTTCGGATCAGTTTGAACTTGGACGATCGGCTGTTTGGCAATTTTGGCCAATTTCACCGCATCGAGCAAGCTTTCCCAATCAGAATCCAGCACTGTATCCGAAGGGCGATCGCGGCGAGCAGCAGCTAAATTGCTGAGAGCATCTTGCCAAATCCCATTTTCAGCATAAATCGCGGTTTTTCGGCGCGGATCTGCCTTTTCTAATTGACTGCGGATATCTGCACTGAGTTCAACTCGGCGTACAGTACCGATGTCGAGCAGATCTGCCGATCTATCTTCAGCCTCGCAAATCACTGTAAAATTCCAAGTGTAATTTTTGCCTACTTCCAACGGAGGCACATTTTTGTTAGCGGGGATGCTAACGCCGATTACTCCTGATAAATTGGTAACTGTGAGAGTCTGTTTATAAATCTCGTTCCCGCTGGGATCTAGTAGGATGAATTCGGCTGATTCCGCCTTTGTTGGAGGCAAGTAGAAAAAGAATGTTGGATAGTCAGAAACAGTCCGTCCGATTTTATTTTCAGGGACTAAGCCTGTGAGATTTATTGGATTTAGCTGACTGTTGCGGCAGTTACCGCGAGTCGATCTGCCCGATCGAGGGGGCGATTGATCCATATCTTCAGGGGGCTGAGTGAAACGCGGCCCTCCCGGTACAGTTTGGCGCGGCTTACCACTGCCCCCCAACCCACTTGGCAGCTCTTGTGCCAGACTTACAAATTGGCAAGTCTGAAATGCTCCTATCAACAATAGGGAAGAAAATACCAGCCATTTTAGTGTGAATTTAGTCATTGTTTTCCTAGCAGTTGTATGATTGTTTCAAGATATTTTGTCAGTTGTTATTTTTTCGATCTTTTTTCTCCCAAGACTCGGTAGACATCAACTTTTTTATCCCTGCCTTTTAAAGGTAAAGCTCCCCAAGATTCTACCTCAAATTTTCCCTCAAGATGCACTAAAGTTTCTTCGGCAATCAAGATGCGGCAGGTGTCCTCTTGCCGATTTTTTTCACAGCTTTCTAGGCGAGAAGCGATATTGACACTATCGCCGATTACTCCATATTCTAAACGGGTTTTACCGCCCAAACTGCCCACCATCACAGGCCCTGTAAAAATTCCGACTCGCATTTTTGCTGGCGGCAAACCCCGATCGCTCCAACTTTGATTCAGGGCTGGTAAGCACGCACTTATAGCTACAGCGCAAGATACGGCAAGGCGAGCATCTTCGGCAATTTCTTCGGGAGTTGTGCGGGGAATAGGCACGCCGAATACAGCCAGCATTCCATCTCCGGTAAATTTATTAATCACCCCTTGATGTTTTTGCACTTCCTGGGCCATTGCTGATAAATATTCATTTAACCAAGGCATTACTACTTCTGGCGGTAGTTGTTCGGAAATGGTGCTAAAACCCTGCAAGTCAGTCATGATCATTGTAGCAGTGAGTCTTTGCCCTGGCAATAGCCCCGACTGGAGGAGATGGACGCGCTCTTTCCATAGCGCATTGGCGATCGCCGGTGAAGTTTGCTGTCCTAATAATTTCATCACAATTTCTTGCTGCTGCTTTGACTGCTGGTACTTGTATGTGATGATCACTCCTAAGGTGATTAAAAATCCCAGTGTCGGCCCTGTCACAGATATCCACCCTTGTTGAGTGAATAGAAAAAATGTGAATCCCCATAATATGCCGCCAAGTGCGATCGCGCTCACCATGAAATTGAGCGTATTTTCTAGCCTCCAAGCTAAACAGCCGCCAACTCCTACCCAAACAGCGAGCCAAAGCATTTCTTGCCATTCATCCCAAAACCAAAATAGCTTTTTACCGTCTAAAACTGCGCTGATAATTTGGCTAGTTGCTGTTGCATGAATCAATACCCCAGCCATCATGCGGTTGTCGCTGGCACTAGCGCTATAAGGGGTAGAAAAGACATCTTTTACAGTTGGAGCTGTAATCCCGATTAGCACTATTTTACCCTTCACCAAATTGGGGTCAAGTTTTCCCTCCAAAACTTGAGTTAGGGTCACGGTTTTTGCTATATTTTCAGGAGAGCGATAATTAAGCATAATTTGATAGCCTCGATCGTCAATAGTCTGATAACCTCCTGAGTACGATCGCAGTAGCGGAAAGACTGTTTCTCCGAGCTGAATTTCTTTATTTTCTGTGACTTTTGTCTTGACTTTCTGGCTGGTTAGATAGTTAAAAGCTAGTACCATAGAAAATGAGTTAGTAGTCAATTCTTCATCGGGAAGAAACATCAAATTTCGGCGAATTATACCGTCTGGATCGATGATTAAATTGTTAAATCCTCTGCGTTTTTTGGGTATGTTGGGAGGTGGCAGAGCTCGATCGTACTCTAAGTTGCCGATGAAAGTAATGGCGATGACTTTGGGGTTTTTGAATTGAGCAGTCAATTCTGCGTTTCCCGGTTCGTAGGGGATATCGCGGATTATATCCAAACCAATCACGGTGGGTTCGAGACGCGCTATTTCGGCGATCGCTTTTGCTAAAACGCGATCGGAAATTGGCCATTTTTTTAGAGCATGAATGTCCTTTTCTGTGACTGTCACTACCAGCAACCTCGGGTCAGGCCCTGCATCGGGGCCCAACTGCACCATCAGGTCAAAAAATTTTAATTCCAAGGGCTGCAACCAACCTAAATGTCGCACTCCTAAGAGAGTTCCTGTCACGACAATGCAGGTGATGGCAAGAGGTTGTAAGTCAGCGAATGGGAAGGAGAAACTTAACTTTTTCCAACTCCAACGTTTCTCTCCCAATTGATGATCAAATATCTTAAAAAGATTGGGCATGAGAAATCTTTTAACCATCTTTGACAAAATCTGCTAAGTAGGCGGTCATGATTAACGGAGAAATTCCATCGGTCATAATTTCCTGACAGCAAGGAAATTAGATTTTTAGGTTTAACGTTTAGTTTATTTCTGCACACCTATTTACACCTGAAGTTGTGACTAATCTCGATGATTCATGCCAAATTTTTAATTAATTTTCTTGTACGGTTTTAGCGATCGCACTTAGCTGCAATCCTTGGGGATAACTGTTCTCTGCTTTGCTGCGCTTGATGTCGGCTTCGGAAATCTGGGGTTTGAGGTATTTTGCCAAAACTTTCACCACGTCGCCCCGATCGATCGTCCCTACGACTGAACCAATGGGCGAGAGGACAATGATTCGCGGGAGTTGGCGGGCTTCCATGCTGTTAATCACGTCTGCGATGGATGCTTTTTCTGAGACTGTGGGGGTTTTTTCCAGGGGCTTCAAAATGTTGTGCAATGTCTGAATTTCCCACTGACTGCGCTCTGTGCAGCGGATATCGTCGATCGACACTAAGCCCAAATCCCGCCCGTTGGTCGCAGCGATGTAAAATGGAAACGGATTGACTTCTAATAAATAGCGATCGGCAAATTCTCGCAAAGTCAAATTTGCATCGACAACTCGAAACTCGCGGCTCATTGCATCGGCGGCCTTAGTTTTGATCAGCGCTTCTTGCAACGAAGTAAAGCGGCTGTAGCTACTAGCATTCCGAATCGCAAACCAGCCGATCAGCGCAATCCACAAACCGCCGTACTGGCGCGCTAACACACATAAACTGACACCGAAAGCAACGGCCAGCCAACCCAAAACTTGTCCTGTTTTTGCCGCCCAGCGAACGCCGGCAAATCGAGAGCCGGTGATTTTCCAAATTGCTGCTTTTAAAACTTGTCCTCCGTCCAAAGGCAGACCGGGAATTAAGTTAAATAATCCCAAAACAAGATTGATTACTGCTACCTTTTCTGTGATAATTGATAGCAAACTTGTCGGGGGGAAAACTTGAGAACCCAAACCGAGGATTAAAAACAGCGCGAAGCTGACGAGAGGGCCCGCAATAGCTACTTGAAAAGCTTGACCGGGAGTTTTTGATTCCGAGTCGATCGAAGCTACTCCGCCAAATAAGAATAGAGTAATAGAATTAACTTTAATGCCTTGGGACATCGCCGCCAAGCTGTGTCCGAGTTCGTGCAAGAGCACGGAAGCAAACAGCAGCAAAGCTATTGCCAACCCGGCACTCCAGGAGAGCGCAGGCCCCCACAAGCGGTAACTGCTGGCGTATTCGCGGGTTGCGAGGGCTAAAATTATAAACCACGAATAATCTATGAGTAGCGGAATGCCAAATAATGAGCCGATTCGCCAACCTGTCTGCATGAAATTTTCCTGCCGCATGAGAGGAAGAAAGAGTTTCTATTATATCTTTTTATACCTCTTGCCTTCCCCTTCCCGTGATTTTTAAAGCACTCCGGCGTTACCCAAGCCCAAGATTACTCCAGCCCCGATCAAGTGGCCCAAGCTGGTTGTGGCTAGCAATTCTGGGATGCCGAAGCCTTTGAACATTCCTGGGACTGCAACGGGTAAGGCTGGGCCCTTGCCTCGGTTTTGCTTGTTTATGCCGTAGTAGCCGATCGCGATCGCCAGCAAATTGCATATAATCATTGTCAGTCCTACCATTGGTGTCCACTCCACCGTTAAGGCAGTTGCAGATGGTACGGCTAACAGCAAAGATGAGTTAATCATGTTCTTATGCTCCTGATTTCAGAAATATATTGAGTTCCAGAATTATAAAAAGCGTTTTGCATTAAACTAAGATTTGTTTTAATAGTTAACAATTCCTTGATATTTTGATACAAAGAAAGGAACGGAGGAGCCGGAGTGCGGGTTAAAATTTGTGGAATTACCAAATTAGACCAGGGAATTGCGATCGCAGCTTTGGGAGCCCAAGCTTTGGGGTTTATCTGCGTGTCGGCTTCCCCGCGCTATGTCAGCCCTCAAACAATTCGCTTGATTGTTGAGCAGTTGCCCGAAAATGTCGATCGCATTGGCGTGTTTGCTAATAGCACAATAGAAAATATCTGTCAAGTAACGGCAGAGTCAAATTTAAGCGGGGTGCAGTTGCACGGAGATGAAACAGCGGAATATTGCGATCGACTGCGCGAGTTTTTGCCGGGAATTGAAATTATCAAAGCTTTGAGAGTTAAGACTGCTGAAACTTTAGCCACGGCTGCAATTTACGCCCTTTGTGTCGATACTTTACTGTTGGATGCTTACCATCGAGATCAACTCGGCGGTACTGGCAAAACTATAGATTGGATGATGTTAGCAGAGTTTAAACCGCCTTGTCCTTGGCTGCTGGCGGGCGGTTTAACAGCGGATAATATTTTAAATGCAATCGATCGCACCAGAGGCAATAAATTCAGCGGTGTTGACCTTTCTAGTGGCGTAGAAATAGCGCCGGGAGATAAAGATTTGACCAAAGTTGCTCAGTTGTTCGATAAATTAAAAGCTTTCAAATAAACAGTCCTGAACGTATAAAAAATATGTAGGGTGCGTATTGCGCGAGAACCCGATAAAAAAATGCCTTTTCTCTCTTGCTTCTTGCTTCTTCCCTGGGAGTTACTCCCACGCCGCCTCACCCACGCTTTTTCAACTATTCCCGATTTCACCGATTTACTGGTTACAGCTATGCTCGCCCTAGTTTACAGTGCGATCGCCCTTCCCATCGGTTTTTGGTCGGGATTTCTGAAAGTAGACGTGCAAACTTCTCGGCGTATAATTGCTGGAGCACTCGTGGGCTGTTTGTTGAGTCCCGGTATCACCGAGGAATTATTGTTCCGGGTGTTAATACTGCCGCACCCGTCTGAGAATGCTTCTGGCTTAATGCTGTGGTTTTGGGGATGCTTGAGTTTGGTGCTGTTTGTAGTTTACCACCCGCTGAACGCGCTGACTTTTTATCCGATCGGTCGATCGACCTTTATGAATCCCGTGTTTTTGCTACTGGCGGCTGTTTTAGGGGTAGCGTGCTCCATCGCATACCTGCTCATCGGTTCTATCTGGCCTGCGGTGGCGGTTCACTGGCTCGCAGTCACAGCTTGGCTGCTGCTATTGGGCGGTTACAGGAGGCTTTATGGTTAAATGTACACAGTCCAGCATCACTATATTGTCAGGAGGAACTCCATCGTGGGTATCATAGGAGCGATCGTAGGTTTTTTGGCAGGGATAGCAGTTGCTTACTGGTTAGTGGAAAAGCGGTTGCACAAGCAAAAGCAAGAACACTTGCTGCAAACTCGCAGAATAGCTCAGGATATAGAACTAGCTCAGATATCTCGAATGCAACCAACTACCGAATCTCAGCACGGAGAAGGAGAAGATCGGTTGAGAAAAGCTACTGTTGAACACGAAAATTTACTCAGACAAGTTACTACCCAATACGAAAATCAGCTCAAACAAGTTGCGGATCAATATGAAAATCGGCTCCAACAAGTTCTAGTAGAACGCGATCGGCTCCAACAAGTTGCAGGCGCTCACGAGCAGCAGATCCGACAAGTCAGCCAGGAATTAGAGGCTGCTCACAATGCTAGGCTGCAAGAAAATCTGCAATCTTTGCAAGCAGAACACGAACATCATTTACTCACAGTTTCTGATGAATTGCATCACAGTTATCAAGCTCAAATGGACGAACATTTGCAAAACCTGCAAAAACAACACGAAATTCAATTGAGACAAACTGCTTCGCCATCTGGGAACAGCGAAGTTGAGATGCAATTAACTAGGGAGGCTTTGCAACAGCAATATGATAGTCAGTTGCAAGCTGCTTACGCTCAGTTTCAAGCTCACGAAGCTCAGATGCAAGCTACTATCAAGTCATTGCAAGAGCAGTACCAGAGTAATGTACAACAAGAAGTCCCCGAACAGCAGTTCAGTCAGTTAAATCAAACAGAATTTGGATCGGATTTACCACAACAAGAAGTTTGGGAAGAACAGTCAAGTGAGTTAAATCAAACAGAAGTTGAACAAGAGTTAAATTACACAGCATTTTCCGAACCAGAATCAATTGATTTAGAACAACCAGAAATCGGACAAACGCTTGAATCTCCCATACAAACACCAAACTACTCATCGGTATCAGAATCAATTGATTTAGAACAACCAGAAATCGGACAAACGCTTGAATCTCCCATACAAACACCAAACTACTCATCGGTGGCGCAGTTGATGGGATGCGTTCAAAGTCAGGACACAGAAACCCGCAAGTTTGCAGCGTCTGCTTTAGGTAATATGGGTGCTGCTAATGCTTTGAGAGCCGACGGTCAGCGAGCAATAGAAACCTTGGGGAAATTAGCTCAAGATTTTCACCCGGAGGTGCGGCAAGCTGCTGTGGAAGCACTAGCAATGATTAAGTCTGAAAAAGTGATTCCGCTCTTGCAAAGAGCTTTGCGAGATACAGATAGCGGTGTGGCAAAATCGGCAAGTGCTGCGCTCAATAAGTTTAAGTTTTATCCGCGCACTCCGGCGGTGAAACCGAAAATTGTTGATGTGAAAAAACCCAAGCCTTAAGCAGTTACTGCAACACCGTAGGGACACAAAATTGTGTTGTGTCCCTAAATTTTCTGTGCTTGTCCAGGTGATGCAACGCAAATTAACGCAGATAATTTCTAGATAGTCTGGCAACGAATGCCATCTTGTCTAAGATGGAACAAGGAAGAAGATTTATTGATTAATTTTTTGCCTCTTCCCTCTTCCCTCTTCCCTCTTCTATCAACTATCAACTGCCAACTGCCAACTGCCAACTGCCAACTGCCAACTATCAACTGCCAACTGCCAACTATCAACTATTTAAAATCGCTGCTTTGTACCGAGGACAAATTTGATGTCGCCGCCATCGCTAACACCCAAATCTAAGCGAATTAATCCCAAGGACGATCGCACTCTGACACCCAAACCAACACCAGCCCCAGTCCCCGGTTTATCCCTCACCGAAGCGGGTTTTCCCAACACGCTGTCACCAGTCCCCAAATCCGACGCAAAATCAGCAAATATCACGCCGCCGACATCCCTGCCCACCGGAAACCGATACTCACCTGAAGCCAAGAAATAACTCCGCCCGCTACCAATATCCCCGCCATCGTAACCCCGCACAGAATTGCGGCCGCCGAGTCGAAACGCTTCCGTGGGCGGCAAATCCCCGATTACCGTCCCCCCTTGCAAGTTAAAAGCCAGCATTTCTGGCAAGGCCTCGGACTCGCTGATACCCAGTAAAGTTACTGGTACATATTGTATATAATTTGCCAACAGGCGGTTGCTCACAATGTTACCTCCCCCCAGAGGTATCGATTGCTCGGTGCTGAGGCTGAGAATCGAGCCGCTGGTGGGGTTGAAGGGATTGTTTCGCCGATCGCGAACCGCGCCAAAAGAAACAGTGTATAACTCATCAACGCCCGAACCGCTGAATGTGAGAGGATTGCCCAGTTCGTCGCGGCGGGCAATATTTAAATCGCGATCGCGCGTGCTGATATTTGTATAATTTAATCCTAAAGTTCCCCGCCAATCGCCCAAAGGTCGCGTAACTGCGAGATTTCCCCCGATCCGAATTTCCCGAACTCGATCGCCATTCTGCAAATCGATATCCTTGTTGAAAATTTCGGAGATTTTGCGATCGCCAAAAGCTCTCACACTGTATCCCAAACGGTCATCGGCGGCAACGTAAGGGCTGACAAACTGGACATCGTACTCGATACCTCGGAGGCTGGGCTGAATTTCCACCGCCAACCGCTGCGGGTTTGTGCCGAAAGTGCGATCGACATAGGAAAGAGGAACAGCAACACCAACATCATCGCTAATGCTAGCACTCACGCCAAACGATCGAGCCGATCGCTCTTGAACGTTGTAAATTACATTAACATCCGTCCCAACTTCTTCAGTAGAAACCGTCACCTTGTCAAACAATCCCAACTGCTGCAACTGCTGCAAGTCTAGTCGTACAACTTCCGGGCTGTAATTATCCCCCGCCTTAAGTTTGAGCTCACCCCGAATAAAATCTTCCGAAATTCTGCCCTGAATCGGATTGCCTTTTTTATCAACTGCTTCGCCTTTGGAATTGACAAAGCGAATTTTCACCTCAGCCACGTAAACGCCCTCAGCATTGCCCGCTTGACTGATTTGTCGAGTACCGCCTAGTTGTTGCGCGTTGCTGTTTACTGGTTCGGTTTCGGGTTTGGTGGCGATCGTCCCCGCAGTTGGTAACAGAGAGGTAAAATCTTTATGGTTGCTGAACTTGACTGAGGGCGATCGAACTTCTCCAGCAACCGCGATCTCATCAGATGCCGGCAAATCCCGCACAATTGGACTCACCTCATCCTCCTCCCTCTGTGCCCTTGTGGGATAGGCGTCTCGCCTGTCAATCTCTGCGGTTCCTTCTCTCAACTCCACCTCACGCGGTGCGACTGTCGGATCGATCGCCCGCGCCCCCAATTCACCACCAGCCACCGCCGCCAAAGTCAAAAATGCAATAATTGGAATTCGCATAAACATAAAACTAAAGCATACTCAACGCATATTAACCAAAATTGGTCATGATGCCTAATCCCAAACCTGGATTTAATATCGCTCTATTCTTCAACCCGCCTCCGCGGGTTTTGTCTGTGTAGACGCCATCTCAACCGCCATCTCAACCGCCATCTCAACCGCCATCTCAACCGCCGTCTCAACTACCGTCTCAACTACCGTCTCAACCGCCATCTCAACCGCCATCTCAACCGCCGTCTCAACCGCCGTCTCAACCGCCCAAAAAGAAACCCGGTATTTTTGAAGATACCGGGTTTCTGCGATGCCCTGAAATGTGGGGAAAAGTCCATCGCGGGCGATCGTACAATTGGGAAACCGAAAATTTGTTTAAATAGCTTGTCGAGAAACACGCTTCTCAAAATTAGCCTGAGTCTGCTGCAACAGTTGTTCGCGACTGTCCTTAGCAGTGGTAATGTTAGGGAGCAAGTTGCGAGCTTGTAAAGTCATGTGAAGCTGTAGGTCTGCTACGTACTCACTGACATCTTCGCGCAGGGAGCAAGCCGGGTACCGTTTTAAAGTAGAGTTCAAAGTGTTCTCCTGCTTTGAGTTTGCAGTTATTTCAAATAATAATAGAGACTATCACGCTCTACTTCTAATTGTGTACTCCGTAATGAAGTTTAACCTTTGGACTGCTGTTTTGTTACAATTATTTACATATAATCTTTCTGAAGCCTCAGGAGTCGATCGCCCGTGCAGTCAATAGCAGTAACACATAACACAGTAACCACATTTGTCAATAGCAGCAGCCAAACAGCCGCCTACCTCGACATCGGCAGTGGCCCACCCTTATTGCTGTTGCACGGTTTTTTCGGAGAAAAAACCTGCTGGCTACCCTTAATTGAATTATTGCAATCTCAATTTCGGTGCATCAGTTTAGATATGTTAGGTTTTGGAGAATCTAGCAAACCCAAAATCCAGTACGACGTAGCCGTAGAAGTTGCCTTTGTGCGGCAAGTTGTAGAACAACTAAACATCGAACCCTGCGGCATCATCGGACATTCTTTTGGCGGTTGGGTAGCCTCTGCATACGCCCTAAAATATCCCAATTCTGTCAGCAGTTTAGTGTTAGCAGCACCTGCGGGAATTCGGGACGACAGTTTTTGCGGTCAATACGATGCTTTGCGGCCGCTGCTGTGGGAAACCCCAGCGGTTGATTGGGCCTTACAGTTAGCCAAACCTTTTGCTAGTTTAGTGGGGAAAAGTGAAAAATTGCAGCAAATTGCCGGGTGGCGCAGAGAGTTAATGTCTCAACCCGTAGCAAGGTCATTTTTAATGAGCCGGATGCGGCCGGAAGACGCCGTTGATACCGTAGAAAAAGAAATTCATAAATTGCAAATTCCTGCCTTAGTTATCGCAGCAGCTAGCGACGAAACCATTCCTCTATGGCACTGCGAAACCTACGCTAACGAGATACCAAGGGCTGAGTTAGCAATTATTCCCAATGCTACTCACGGGTTGCCACAAACTCAATCTCAAATCATCGCGGAGTTGATTGCTAAATTTTTGGATCATTAAGAAAAAGTGCGATCGACCACAAACTTGAAACAATAGTGCCTGATTATACCACAGATGCGATCGATACGGAATATATTGCTGACTGTACTTGTACAAAAAAGTTTTTATGGCAATAAAATATTGTGTCAGCACAAGCTACAAACATTTAGTTGATTCTGGAGTATTACGAATGGCGGCACTGAGCAACTACTTTAATCTGGAAGAAATTACGACAGCCAGAAAAGTTAGTGCTGCGGTAATTAACATCAGCGGCCGCCAGCGAATGCTTTCCCAGCGATCGGCATTTTTTTGCATGAGGTTAGTTTGCTCTGAGAATACCGCAGAAAGAGCAAAACTGCGCGGGAATTTGTTAGAGGCGATCGAACTTATGGAAAAATCTCACCACGACTTAATTAATACTGACAGCAGCAACTTATTGAGTTCCCCTTCACCCACCGTCAAGGCGATGTATTTTGAGGCGCCGCTATATCTAGACAAGCAAGTCCGCAAATATATCGATCGCATAAAAGCATTAGTGCAAGTTCCCGACACCGAACTCAACCTAGAAAATCCTCATCTACAGTACATTATCGAAGCTGCCGGTGGCGAATTGCCAGCAGCTTTCGATGCCGTCGTGAGTCAATACCAGCAAGAAAGCGAAATCGAACAATTTGAAATCGACCTCAAACAGGTTGAACTCTATCAAGAAAGTTGTGCAGCTACCTCGAAAGCCGAAGCTCAAGCAGCCCAGATCGATAGCGCACTTCGGGAACTGAAACAAACTCAAGCTCAACTTCTCCATAGCGAAAAAATGTCTTCCCTGGGAGCCCTAATGGCTAGTATCGTCCACGAAATTAATAACCCAGTTAGTTTTATTTACGGCAACTTGAGCCATGCCGAAATTTATACTCAAGATTTACTCTACCTGCTGCGTCTCTATCGAGAATACTATCCGAATCCCTGTGCCGAAATTCAGGATCAAATCAAAGAGATGGATCTGGAATTTCTAGTTGAAGACTTGCCTAAAGTTATGTCTTCTATGCAAATGGGTTCAGTTCGCATTCGCGAAATTGTCAAATCTATGGGCAGCTTTTCGCGAACAGACAACAGTAACATGACGCCGTGCGATTTGCATGACAGTATTGACAGCACCATCTTAATTTTGAGAAACCGTCTTAATGCTAAAAAAGACCGTTGCGAAATTCAAATAGTTAAAAATTATGAAAAATTGCCTGGTGTAGAGTGTTATGCTGGACAGATTAATCAAGTATTTATGAATCTAATTAGCAATGCGATCGATGCTTTGGAAGAGGTAGCAGAAAATCAGCCCAATGCTCAGCTAAAAATTTCTATCCGCACAGAAGTCGTTGGTTGCGATCGCGTCAGAGTGCGGATTGCTGACACGGGATCGGGAATGACAGCAGAGGTAAAAAAACGGATGTTCGAGCAGTTTTTTACCACAAAGGCGATCGGTAGAGGTACAGGTTTAGGATTATCTATTGTCTACAAAATCTTAGTAGAAAATCACCGAGGAACACTCAGGTGCGAGTCCGAACCGGGGAAGGGAACCGAGTTTATCATTGAACTGCCAATACAACAAACTTAAACAGTTGATAAACATCCCAATTTATCTGCATAAATTGTGGCACGTCCCGCCTGTGCAAATAATTGTGGCACGATTCATTACTCCAATCCTCTTCCTTCTTTTGTCAAGTGCTGTCAACTGTCAACTGTCAACTGTCAACTGTCAACTGTCAATTGTCAACTGTCAACTGAATGAAACATCACCTACTCCAATTCTAACTTCAAAGTTGGCAACAACTTTTCTAAATTTTTGAGAGATTTCTGTTGCCAAGGAACATCATTTGAACCCAGTACCAAAAGTTGAATCGTTTTCTTTTTCCGCACACTAATCACAAACTTAGACAGCATATTAATACCAGAACTGTTAACAAAATCCAATTTTTTTAAGTTCAAAGTAATAGTAGGCGGTTCGGGATTAGCGACCTCCTCTAATAAATCAACTATTGGCTTATAATCTGGCGCTCCATCTAAGCTGAGTTCGCCTTGGAAACAGACTGTCACCGATATTGGATCGTATTGAATACTGTAGTCTTGACCTTTGATTTCCTGAATGTCCATTGTCTTGTAGTTTCCTGAGTGAATTATTGTGGCACAACAAAGTCAATATTGAAAAAGTTAAAACTAAACACTAATTTGAACGATCGTCGTAATAGCGATCATATTGGAACTATCAGACATCCTCTCAAATTTCCAACCGATCTTAGCTGAATAGTCATTAATCATCGTCAGCAATCCCAGTCCCGATGTTTCACTTTCAGATTCAGCATTCTTTTCAAGCTGCTGTAAATATAATTCATCAGAATCAGAATTAAGCAATTCTACAATAAATTCCTGCATTTTTTTTGCCGCAGGTTGCTGCACATAGTTAGTTGCAAAAATTACTGCAATAACATCAGCTTCTCCTATAAAATGTATCCCAAATTTTACCTTATAATTGCAACTATCATCAGTAAACTTGATCGCATTTTCTAATAGTTCATTGGCAATGTAACTCACGGCTCCCTTACTTTGTTTAATCCGTTTCTCGCTGCTAGCATCCTGCTCATCCACTGGTAGAAAGCTAGACAAATAATCTGCTACAAAATGAGCAGATACCCTATTGTTGCGCCAGCGCTGCTTGATGGGGCGAGAACTGGGCGTAAATGTAAGTTCCAGGGAGTCGTGATCCGGTGGAAATTGTTCGATGAATTCTCCAAAAATTTCTGTCATAGTTTGTAAACTTCCAGATGTCATTATTTTTCTACCTCTTTTAAATTAATGTATTAATATCATTTATGGGTAAATTTTCACACGCCATTCCAGTTAGCAGGAATACTATTTTCTAACAGTGATTGAATGCGTTTTAGGTAAATTTTGCCGGGTTCATCAGCGGGATTTAGCGCCACTATCTGTTCAAAACAAACTTGGGCATTAGCAAAATTTTCCTGACAATATTGTTCGAGTCCTTCCTCAAAAATAGGCAAAGTTTGAATTTTGAGCGATCGCACTGGTTCTACTTCAACATCTAACACCTCACAAACAGTAATGGCTTCTTGTCTACCTTTGACAATTGCCCGATCCAAAAAACGAATATGATACTTTTCAGGTTGACTCAAACGTTTTACCACATTTCCTGAAATTAATAAAGATACGCCATAATACTTAGTCAAACTTTCCAGACGAACTCTTTCAAGCCCCCACTATATCGGTACTCCGATTAGTGGTGGGTGGTTGACTCGCTCGTACATTACTATAATTTATACGGGCGGATCTGAAAATCCGGCTTCTGCTTCGATGCTTCGCCACTAAATTCAACAGCGATGTTAGAAACCGGGTTGATGACTGTCAATCATAAATTATGCACAATATTTCCCTGTTGCTTCAATACTAGCAAAGTAATGTCATCAAATACCTTTTGTTCTCCAATAAATTCTCGCAAATCATCGATCGCAGCTTGTTTAATTTCTTCGGCGCTCAAATGCCAGTTTTGAGAAACCACTTCACAGAGTCTTTCGATACCGTAGAATTTTTTGTGGATATTTCTGGCTTCGGGAATGCCGTCAGTGTAAAGCACCACGCCGTCCCCTGGCTCTAACTCTACTAAAATATGGCCAATCAAAGCTGAAATATCCTCATCTAAGCCGATGGGAAATCCTAAATCCATTGTATCGATCCGCTCGATTTTACCGCTTTTTCTGACGACAATAGTTTCCTCATGCTGACCGCTGATGCTGATTTTCCCATCGGCATAATTGAGGATAGCCAGTGTCAGATTCTTATCTGAGTTCATGCGCTGAATATTTTGATAAATAGTGCGGTTGAGAGTATCTAAAAAGCGTACCGGATCTGATTCTCGGATTTCGTGAAGAGTGCGGACAACCGATTGAGTCATCACCATCAAAATGCCACTTTCTAGTCCGTGTCCGGTGACATCGCCAATGCAAAGCGTAACCACCCCGTCATTAAAAAGTACGTCGTAGTAATCGCCACCAACTTCATCGGCGGCTTCCATAAATCCGGCAATATCTAAATCTTTAATTGCTGCGAGTTCAGCAGGTTTGGGCAAAATTAACTGCTGCATTTGTTTGATTAGATCGAGTTCGGAACTCATGCGCCGATTTTCCGCTTTCAGCCGCTTGTTGAGTTCTGCAATTTCTTGATTAGCTGTGGCGAGTTCTGAGGTGCGTTCGGTAACTTTATATTCGAGAGTTTCAAAGGATTCTTTTAGTTGTTGTGCCATACTATTGAAGGAATTAGCTAATGTTTCAAATTCAAAAATTTTGCTATGATTAATATTCTGATTTAGAGCGCCACCTGCGATATTTTCGGAAGCCTTAGCAATTTGTAAAATCCGGCGAGTAATCTTGTTGGCGCTGAGAAAGCCGAGTCCTATTGAGGCAATTAGAGCCGCAATACAAAGCAAGATGGTGTTGCGAGTATTGGCATAAATTTGGCTCATAAAGTCGGATTCTGGTACTACAACTACAATTAGCCAGTTGAGACCGTACTTGTCAGTTAGGGGAGAAACTTGGAGAAATTGCCGCTGACCGTTGAGGTTTAAATTAAGTTGAACAGTTTCTTTAATATTGTCTAAGCGTTTGAAGCGATCGAGTAAATAAACTACACTTTTGCTCATCAGCGGGTTGCTGTCATCCTGTGCTTTGATCCGCTTTTGGTCTTGGCCTTTGCCGAGGGACAGAGCCTGATTTTTCAGCGAGCTAGCGATTAATTTGCCGTCCGGCTCAATGATAAATATTTGACCGGATTTACCAATGCTTAAGGTTTGCAGGAAGCCGCGAATTTGATCTAGCCCGATCCTGCAAGTCAGCACGCCAATCAGTTTGCCTTCAGGGTTATAATAGGGTTGACTGGCATTCATTTGCAGCGTACCGTAGGCTAAATTAATGTAAACATCGCTCCAAGCAGCCTGTTTTTTTTCGACAACAACGGTGTAAAAGGGGCGGATGCGAACGTCATAATTGGGCTGAGACCTTTCAATTTCGGTCGGATTTCCATCAGCATCAAGGTTGTAGTAAATTAAGTCTCCACCTCCGGGAGTCAGTTGCTGAGCAAGCTGAGGTTTCTCAGATACATCCAGTCGGTTCACCCAACCCATTCGCAGGTACTCGCCTTTTTCGTTGGCAATTCCCGCGTGACCGATCGCACTAAACCGCAAAAGTTGCTTCCAGAGATAAGGTCTAGATCGCTCCAAATCGTCGAAATCCAACAGTCCCAGAGGTACAGCATCATGATTGAGTTGATTGACTAACGGCGGAGTTTCGATGTAGTTTTGGACGCGATCGTAAACTCTGGCACTGATGGAGTGCTGTAACTGACTGGCGAGATCGTTGACTGTCTTCTGTCCGTTTCTGTAAGAGAGATAGCCAACCCAGCCAACAGCAGCGACAATTTGCAACACAAACGGCACCACCAAGACACGACTGAGACCGATTTGGCGCCTACTGGGGGCGATCGCCCGTTTTTGAGAAACCATTGTTAAAATCACTTCTAGCGGGTTGTTTACCTTGCTTCAGCATCGTCAGCACAAGACAAAATACGATAGTTGAATCTGCTGAAAGTATATCAAATCACCAAAAACTCTGGGCTTTTGGCGGAGTCGCTCTACAGTTATAATTAAAAATTAATTGTTTGCCAACCATGAAAATTACTCAATCCCTCCACGCCGCCCTAGTTATCTCGAATATCGAAAAATCCGAACAATTTTATAGCAAAGTTTTAGGACTGGAAAAAATCGATCGAGAATTAAAATTTCCTGGAATCTGGTATCAAATCGGCGACTTCCAACTTCATCTAATTTTAGCAGCAACAATTATACCAGATGCCATAGATTCCCAAAAATTGGGACGCAACCGACATCTGGCATTTTCTGTGGCAAACTTAGAGGAGGCAAAACAACAATTAAGAGCCAGCAACTGCCCGGTGCAAATGAGTGCGTCAGGTCGATCGGCATTATTTACCCAAGATCCCGACGGTAACATCATCGAACTCAGCGAGTAACAGATGAAAATCATCGCCTATTCATACAGCGAACCGCTGCTAGAATCCACGCCAGCAGCCGAAATTTGGGGCCAAGAGGTCGATCGCACCTATCAAGACTTAGGAGGGCGCCAGCAACTCCAGCAACTCCTCAAAGACTGCCAAACAGAACCAGTCAAATACCTGTTAATTCAGCGCCTTGAAGAACTCGGCGACACAGTACAGCAAGTGTGCACCCACCTAGAACAACTAGAAACCCTCGGCATCCAACTAATTGTCACAGACGAAAAACAAACCGAAAACAGAGCAAACTTACTCAAACTCCTCGCAGAAGTCCAGCGCAGCCAACAAAGCCGCAGCATTCGCAAAGGACACGCCCGCAACCGCATCAAATCCCTTCCCCCACCCGGAAAAGCCCCCTACGGTTATCGGCGCGGCAAAGATAAATATGCGATCGACAAAACCGCCTCCCCCGCCGTCAAAGACTTTTTTGAACACTTCCTCATCTACGGTTCCCTGCGCGGTTCCGTGCGCCATTTAGCCAAGAAATACAACAAAAAAATCTCCGTCAGCACAGGCCGCCGCTGGCTGACAAATCCCGCCTACCGAGGCGATTTAGAATATCAAAACGGCCAAGTAATTTCTAACACCCACGTCCCGATAATTTCCAGAGAAGAAGCCGCCCAAATAGACAGATTGCTGCGGCGCAACCGTAGCCTTGCTCCCCGCAGCGCCAGCGCCCCGCGTTCCCTCGCAGGATTAGCAATTTGCGCCGAGTGCAAATCGCCCATGACAGTTGCCAAAGTCACAGCCTACCGCAAAGAAAAAGAATACCTTTATTTGCGACCGATTAACTGTCTCCAGCAGCCTAAATGCAGCGGCATTTCCTACGAAGAAGTATTGCAATCAACCATAGCAGGAATTTGTCGGGATTTGCCCAATGCTGTTGCTGGCTTGCAAATGCCGGAGATGAAGGGAATTAAAGCAGGAATTGCCGGGGCTATCTGCTCGAAACAACAAATCTTAGAGCAACTTCCCGCCATGATTGAAAGCGGCATTTTAGACACAGAAACAGCAGAATTGAGAGCCTACAAAATCCGCACAGAAATTGCAGAACTCCAAAGCAAATTAGCGCAACTGCCGCCAGTGAATTTGCGAGAAACAGCGCAAACTGTTTCTCTTCCCCAATTTTGGCTGGACTTGTCGGAATCGGAACGCAGGTTCTATTTTCGAGAGTTTATCGATCGCATTGAGATAGTCCGGGAAAAATCCCAGGTAAAACTGCAAATTATTTTCATTTTTTAATTACCCAAACCATTAATTTTATAGCATTTTTTTCTTCCTTCTTCCTTCTTTCTTCTTCCTTCTTCCTTCCGATCTAACTTACCAATTAGCTTGAAATAACTTTTTTAGCCTTGAGCCAATAGGCGATCATATCTCCTTTCCCTTTAAGCAGAATTGCGCCCCGTTCCTCAAATAAATATCCATCTTTTAACTGTTCGTAAACAGCCGCAGTAACTTGAATATACCCCGGCAATCCTTGACATTCCATCCGAGAAGCAACATTAACAGTATCCCCCCACAAGTCATAGATAAATTTTTTAGTGCCAATTACGCCAGCAACTACTGGGCCTGTATGAATCCCAATCCGAATTTGAAGTGGTTCGCCTGTGTCGGTTTGAAAATCTGCGATCGCCTCCTGCATATCCAAAGCCATATTTGCGATCGCCTCAGCATGATCTGCCCTCGGCACCGGCAACCCCCCCGCTACCATATAAGCATCTCCAATTGTTTTAATTTTCTCCAAACCGTGTTTTTCAGTTAATTGGTCAAACTTGGAAAAAATCTTATTGAGAAAATCCACTAATTCTAAGGGTGAAATTCTCGCAGCAAGAGACGTAAAATCGACAATATCAGCAAAGAGGACTGTTGCTGACTCAAACCTCTCAGCAGGAGAACCCTCGCCCTTTTTCAAATTTTCAACAATCGCTGCTGGTAAAATATTCAGCAATAAATGATCCGACTTTTTTTGAGCAAGCCGTAAAGCTAGCTCAACCCCCTGCCGCTCTTTAATTTCGTTTTGCAAACGTTCGACAAGTCCTTCTAATTGCTTCGTTTGCTCTTGAAGTAGCTTTTGCTGACTTTGAATTGTCAACTGACTTGCCACTCGTGCCAATACTTCTTTATCTTGAAAAGGTTTAGTAATATAGTCAACTGCTCCCACATCAAAGGCTTTCACCTTATCTAAAACGTCATCTAAGGCGCTTAAAAAAATCACTGGAATGGAACTGGTTTTTGGTGAAGCTTTCAACTGTGCACACACCTCATATCCATTCATCTCTGGCATCATCACGTCCAGCAGAATTAGAGTCGGCGGAAACTCCTGCACTGTAGCGATCGCCCTTTGTCCGTTCAGCGCTTTACGAACCTGATACCCTTGTGTGGTCAAAATTGTAGATAAAAGCCGCACGTTATCTGGCTTATCATCAACTATTAGAATGTTGGCGGAAATTATAGGACATTGATTGCTGTTCATGTGAGCGTTCACGGTATTTTTTTAATACAAAATATATTAACACTGACGTGCCGTAACTGCCGATTTAGCTAGCTCTATAATATCGTCAAATAGGAAATTATGCGCTAAATTAGTTAAATATTGTGAGGCAGAAGCAAATTCTCTAGGCATTTCCTCTATCAAGCTAAAAATTTTATCATCGCAACATTCATAAGCAGCATTATATATCTTCTCCACCCACTCAACAGGCATTTGACAGAGTTGTGATTCTACAGATTGATTGCTAAAAACTCCGCTAATTTCGCTTTCATTTTCTAGTTTTGTATCAACAGGTTCCTCGTAAATGTAGCGTACTCCTAAAAGTTCTGCGATTTTTGCAAATAATATTTTTGCCTCAAAAGGTTTACGCATGAAATCATTGCAACCTGCTGCCAAAATAGTTTTTCTATCCTCTTCAAAAGCGCTCGCAGTGAGAGCAACAATCACCGTTTCTTTTCCAAGAGGATGAGATTTAATGTGTGTGGTGGCTTCATAGCCATTCATCACCGGCATTTGCATATCCATCCAAATCAGGTGTGGCTGCCAATCCTCCCATATAGCAACAGCCTCTTGACCATTTCTAGCTTCTCGCACGACTAGGCCTAATGGTGACAATAATCTATCTATAACTAGACAATTATCGGCGCGATCGTCAACCACCAAAATGCGATATTCTGGTTGATTGGGTTCTAAACCAATTACTTTTTTATGTGGTTTTAGCATTTTAACATCGGTAGGAGCGGCTAGGCTGATTTGAATATCAAAGGCAAATTTACTGCCCAACCCAATCATACTGTTTACAGTAATATCTCCTCCCATCATTTCTACAAATTTGCGACTAATTGGTAAGCCTAACCCAGTCCCCTGTTGAGATTGCTGACCTGTTTTTGTTTGCTCAAAGGGTGCAAATAACTTATCCATTTCTTCTGCGGCAATGCCAAGCCCAGTATCTTCAATTTCAAACTGAAGGCGTAAAAATACCGGGCGAATGGAATTCGCGTCTACACAATCAAAGTCCGCCTGCGGGGACTGATCGCAACCCGCGTCGGCGGGTTTTGTTTGTGTGCCCGTAAACTCTGCGGTTTTAACCGCCAAGCTTTCTTCTACCTTCATTTTCACTCGCAAGGTAACGCTACCCGTCTCTGTAAACTTGATCGCATTTCCTAATAAATTAATCAAAACTTGGCGCAATTTGCCTTCATCTCCATTGACAAAGTGCGGTACGCCATCAGCCACTTCAAAAATTAGCTGCAATTTTTGAGATTTTGCTTTCAAGCGGAACATCTCTTCCAAGGTTTCTAGTAAGCGGATTAAATTGAAACTGCTTTCATTAAGCTGACTTCTGCCTGCTTCAATTTTAGACATTTCCAAAATGTCATTAATTAGCGACAGCAAATGTTCCCCAGCGCGATTAATAATTTCTAGGTGTTGCTGGTGTTGATTGTTGAGAGATGAATCGCGCACCATCACCTGACTAAATCCCAGAATTGCATTCAAGGGAGTACGCAATTCGTGGCTCATAGAAGAAAGAAATTCACTTTTGGCGAGGTTAGCAGCATCAGCAACCACAACAGCTTTTTGCAGCGCTACTTCTGCCAACTTGCGCTCGGTAATTTCAGTTTTCGCTTGTTCAAACAGGGTGCATTGCTGGATGGCGATCGCTAGCTGTACGGAAATTTGCTTGAGAGATTCTATCTCAGAAGAGTGCCACTGCCTTTGACTGCGGCAGTGATGAGCAATGAGTAGCCCCCATAATTTTTCACCTTGCAAAATGGGAACCACGAGGTTAGCTTTAATTTCAAACTGGCTGAGTAAATTAATGTGGCACTCTGAAATACCAGCCGTATAAATATTATCGATCGCGCGAATGTGTCCCTGCTCGTAAACAGAAACGTAACGTTCCCGAAAACAAGGGTCATTAATGTCAATTCCGTGAATTGGCATCACACCCCCTGCTACCGATTCGACAGCTATAAATCCGCTCCAATCTGGGTTGAATTGGTAAATAACTGTCCTATCAGTTGACAAAAACTGGCGCACTTCTTCCACAGCCATTGTCATAACTTCTTCTAGGTTAAGAGAAGAGCGAATCCGCTCTTGAATGGAATTCACCAGTCGCTCCCTTTTTAGTTGCTGCTGCAAAGCTGCTTCTGCCTGTTTGCGAGCAGTAATATCTACTCCATAACCAACACACTCCACAGGTATGCCAGCAGCATCTTTGACCAACTTAACTTCATCGTAAATCCAGCGATAACTACCGTCTTTGTGCCGTTCGCGGTATTCGTAGGAAATCCATTCTTTTTCCAATATCTGAGCGAATGCAGTATCTACAGTTTTTCGATCTTCCGGGTGAACGAGGCTGCGCCAATCAAGGGAACCTTCAAAAAAATCTTGCGCTTCGTAGCCAATCAATGAAATAATGTTTTCGCTGACAAATGTTACGTCATAATTTTCCCCTAATTTGCAGCTAAAAATAACTGCTGGAGTAGTAGCCAATAAATATTGCAAGCGTTCGGTAACAGAGCGCAAATTTAACTCGGCTTGCTGGCGCTCGCGAGCTTCCATTGCTAAGCAAGTATTGGTTTCTGTCAACTGTGCGGTACGCTCTTGCACTTTAAGTTCTAAATCTTCATAGGCGCAGCGCAGAGCTAATTCTGCCTCTTCGCGCACGGCGATTTCCCGCTGTAATTTGATATTAATTACTTCTAATTCTTGAGGGGTTTTTAATGATAAAAACTGGGGGATTAGCCCGAACAGCGTTCCAGCAGTGTAGCAGGAAACGAGGCCAGTAATTCCTTTTTCAATCCCCGACAGCCAATAAGCGGAATGCCACAGCGTCCAAATGTCTATCAAGTGACCAGTACCGCAAAGAACAATAAATGTACTAAATAAAGCAAATATTCCTGAGAAGGGAACGTCGCGTCGCTTCAAAATAAAATAAATTAGCATCGCCGGAATTGAATAGTAGGCGAGCGCGATTAAAAAGTCGCCGGTTACGTGCAGCCACACCAAAGGCGTTTGCCACAGATAGCAGTGACCGTGCGGCATATACTGAGTTGGAGAAAAAATATTTTTGAGTAATTCCCACATAATACTTGTTATTGGCAGATAATATGGATTTGATGATGCCTAAGTTAGGCAAAAAATAAAATAAACCGAAAATTGTATGTAGCTGGATTCAGCATTATTTATTAACGCCTCAACCCAGCTTGTTCATAACAGCTTGCTTCTGCACTAGGTGGCGCTCGCCAAATTGCGATCGCCAAGGAATTTCAATGATAAACTCAGTACCTCTCCCAACCTCGGAAGTGCAGCGCAAATAACCTTCATGGGCTTGAATAATCTGATAAGAAATCGCCAAACCCAGCCCGGTACCAGCACCGATAGGTTTCGTTGTATAAAATGGATCGTAAATTTTAGCGATCGCATCATAATCTATGCCAGTGCCATTATCAGCAATGTGAATCTGCACCCACTTGCCATCAACTAAAAGCGTGCGGATGCGAATTTTTAGCAGTGGGCAATGGGCATTTTGTAAGTTGTCAGATAAATTATTTTCCCAATAGCCGTTGGTCAAATCTCCCTGCTGTGCCATCTGTTCTAAAGCATCAATAGCATTAGAACAAATATTCATAAATACTTGGTTAAGCTGCCCAGCGTAGCATTCCAATAGTGGCAAATCTCCATACTCTTTAATCACTTGAATCGGCGGACGGTTTGGTTGTTCTTTCAAGCGGTGCTGCAAAATCATTAAAGTGCTATCGAGTCCTTCATGAATATTTACCTTTTTCATGTCGGCTTCGTCTAACCGGGAGAAAGTTCGTAAAGATTTAACAATTTCCCTAATTCGCTCTGCTCCAATTCTGATTGAACCAAAAAGTTTTTGCAAGTCTTTTAAAATAAAATCGAGTTCGATAGTGTGAATTTTGTCTGCAATTTCCGGCGCAGGAGTGGGGTAATAAACTTGATAAGCCTTAATCAATTCCAAAATATCTTTAATGTATTCCTCCGCCGGAATCAGATTGCCATAAATGAAGTTAACAGGGTTATTGATTTCGTGAGCAACGCCAGCTACCATTTGTCCCAAAGAGGACATTTTTTCAGTTTGCACAAGTTGAGTTTGGGCGCCTTTGAGTTGTTGCAGAGTCTTTTCTAGCTGCTGAGTTTGTTCGAGCAGTTTAGCTTCCGAGTGCCGCAATGAATTTTCAGCCAAGGAGCGATCGCGATTTTCTTGTAGCAAAAGTTCATTGGTTGATTCTAAAGCCAGCGTCCTCTCCAGAACCCGTTTTTCCAATTCCAGCATTAATTCTGAGAGTGCTTCCTGAGCTTGTTTGCGATCGCCAACCTCATTTTGTAAAGCCAAATTGGCCGCCGCCAATTGATCGGGACTGGGGATAGCCAAGATTTTTGGGATTAGTTCCACCAGCACTGCTGCTGTACATAGCGAAATCAGCGCCGTAATCCCTTTAAGAAAAACCAGAGAACCAATAATTAGGATGCCACAGCGTCCATATTTCCATAATATGGGTAATGCCGCAGCAGACAATAAAAGAGCCAAACAACATGAAAATCCAGTCAAAAGGCACGTCTTTCCGCTTCTTGACAATATAAATCAGCGTGATGGGTATCAAAAAATAAGCGGTGGCAATCAAGGCATCGGACAAAATGTGCAGCCCCACTAATCCAGGCTTCCACAAGTAGCAATGACCGTGAGGAATAAAATAATTTGGGAACATTTTATGAACCATTTGCATCTAATCAACTCGGTTATTTGCTAATATTGGTAGTCCTATTTAGGTAAGGATGGATATAGCTCTTTTCCTGTATGTAAGGCTTTCAGAGCTTGGAGCCAACCTTACAGACCTGAAGTATCCTGGCTTTTTTAATGTATTTGCAGCTACAAAGCCAAGACATTAACGAAATAATCAGCACTTTGAACCCTGTCCTGAGCAGATACTTGGATCTTTCTACATGGTAGTAAATCAATGAACTCCAGACTGCCAAGGAATTTCAACCATCCTTACCTTTAGGGCACTACCCTAATATTTTGTATAGGGATTACAGGAGGAGTGTCAAACCTGCTGGCACAAAAAGAAGAATTAGGCTTTTAAACTTAACACTTGTGATGAGTAGATACAGCGATCTGAAACTACCTTTAATTAAATTAACATCAATCCACTAAGCTTTAGCAAGGTCAACTGTCACATTTTTAATTGTTGCTTTACGACCAAATGTGACACCTGCATGACATTTTGGCGAATTCGCTTTGAAAAACTGAGCACTGCTACCTGAAAGGGAACTCAGCCAACGCCTCTTGAAATTGGGTTATGGCGCTCAGCATAGGTGTCAACTTAAGTCTAGATCCCCCCTAGCCCCCCTTAAGAAGGGGGGAACCGGAAGTTATCAAAGTCCCCCTTCTTAAGGGGGATTTAGGGAGATCTCGCCAGAGGATAAAAGCGAGATGTCTCAGGTTTCATACTTAAGTTGACACGCCTTTGGGCGCTCAGTGACCAGTAAATCCTTTATTGATATTGGTGCGCCGCGGTGAGATTTAACGGATTTGACCTGTTATTCCCTGAGAAATGTAGGTACAGGCTGGCGTCGCAATCCAATAGGCGATCGGCTTTACAGTCAATCATAAGTGATAATATCAACGATATACTTACTTATAATTGCAAATTATGACGATAGATGAGGTAATACAGCTAACTCGTGCCCGATCGCAAAAAGACTTACATCCCGTACAAGAAATCATACTCCGCCAAGTTTGGGAAGGAAAGACTTATACAAGCATCGCATCTGCCTCTCATTACGGAGAGCATTACCTGAGAAACATCGCCTCCGGTTTGTGGCAATTTCTCTCTGAAATCTTGCAGACACCTATTAGTAAATCAAATTTTCGCTCCTCTCTAGAATCGCGTTCCTTGACTGCGAAGGAACAAAAATTAATTGAAGAATTCACCCGCAGCCAATGCCTAGTAACACCTTTAGAATATCCCGGCTCTCCCGTACCCCTCGGTTCGCCATTTTATATTCCTCACCCGCTAATTCAAAAACTCGCGTATCAAGAAATTGCCAAACCTGGAAGTGTTCTGCGGATTAAAGCTCCCAGGAAGATGGGTAAAAGTTCCCTCCTGCTACGGATTTTAGATCGCGCTAATTCTCTTGGCTGCCGAACTGTAAGTTTGGATTTTCAGCAAGCCGAGGAAGCTGTTTTAGACAACCTAGATAAATTTTTACGGTGGTTTTGTGCGAACATCAGCCGTCACCTAGAATTGCCACCTCTATTAGATGATTATTGGGATGAAGATATGGGTAGCAAAGTAAGCTGTACCATTTATTTGCAACAATATATATTAACTGAAATTAATAGCCCTCTGGTTTTAGCTTTAAATGAAGTCAATAGAATTTTTGAGTATCCCAAAATTGCTAGAGAATTTTTGCCACTGCTGCGAAGCTGGCATGAAGAAGCAAAGCGGACTGAAACTTTGGGAAAACTGCGGTTAATCGTCCTTCATTCCACAGAAATTTATATTCCTTTAAAGCTCACTGAATCGCCTTTTAATGTCGGTTTGCCGCTGCAATTGCCCTATTTTACAGAAGAGCAGATACTTGCTTTAGCGCAGCGTTACGGACTGGATTGGACAGATAGCCCCGATGCCAAGCGACTGATGGCAATGGTGGGGGGACATCCTTATCTGGTACGGCTCGCTTTTTACCACCTCTGTCAAAAGGCTATAACGCTAGATCAGCTTCTACAAGAAGCTCCCACAATAGGAGGAATTTATAAAGATTACTTGCGGAGTTTTTGGGTGACATTGCAAGAAGATCCCGAACTCGCAATTGCACTTAAACAAGTCGTAAAATCTGAGCGTGGCGTGGAATTAGATCCGATAGTAGCTTCTAAATTAGTTAGTATGGGTCTGATTAATATCGATAACAACCGCTGTATGCTGAGCTGCGAGTTGTATCGCCTGTATTTTGGTTCCCACAATTTTATTTAAATCGAGGTTTTAGAGTTTATTTGTGTAAGTTATATTAGAATCAAGCGATCGCACCACATCCTCACCTCTCAATAGATTCATTACATACTCACCTTTAAACCAACCTATAAACGGCATGACCAAAATTACATACCAAATTGGCGGCAGTCTCGCCAATGATGCACCTACTTATGTAGTGCGACAAGCAGATTCCGAACTCTATCAAGCCTTAAAAAACGGCGAGTTTTGTTACGTCCTCAACTCGCGACAAATGGGAAAATCTTCCCTATTAGTCCGCACCCAACACCGATTACAAGCAGAAGGCTGCCAATGCAGCACCATTGACATGACCCGCATTGGCAGCGAAAATATTACCCCTTTACAATGGTATAAAGGCATAGTTGGGGAACTTTGGCGCAGCTTCAATCTCTTAGGAAAGATGAACTTAAAAACCTGGTGGCGCGACGAAGAAGATATCTCCCTGCTTCAGAGATTGAGTAATTTTATTGAAGATATCCTACTCGTCAAATTTCCTCAAGATAGAATTTTTATATTTATTGATGAAATTGACAGTATTCTCGGTCTAGATTTCTCCGTTGATGATTTTTTTGCCTTAATCCGGTTTTGCTACAATCAACGAGCGATTAATCCAGAATATAATCGCATTTGTTTTGCAATCTTTGGCGTAGCGACACCGAGCGATTTAATTGCTGATAAAAAACGGACACCTTTTAATATTGGTCGTGCTATAGATTTGCGGGGTTTTGAACTGCACGAAGCCCAGCCATTAGTAGAGGGATTGGTAAGTAGAGTGAGTAATCCTCAAACAGTTATCAAACAGATATTGTTTTGGACTTCAGGACAGCCATTTTTAACGCAAAAGCTGTGTAATTTAGCTTATAGAGCCAGCCGGGAAGCGGCGCGAGGCTTAGTAAATATTCCACCAGGAACGGAGGCATTTTGGGTGGATAATTTAGTGCAAAAAAATATTGTTACTAAGTGGGAATCCCAAGATGAACCAGAGCATTTAAAAACAATACGCGATCGCATCCTTCGTAACGAACAGCGTGCTGGTAGATTACTCGGTATCTACCAACAAATTTTGGAATCAGAATCATTTTCAATGGTACTAGGAGGTATTTTAACCGATGATTCTCCAGAACAAATCGAACTATTATTATCAGGATTAGTAGTTAAAGAGAATGGTTATTTGCAGGTAAAAAACAGGATTTATGCTGAAGTTTTTAACCTTGAATGGGTAGAGAAACAATTATGGCAACTGCGCCCTTACTCGCAAACCTTCGATGCTTGGATTGCTTCACAACAAACAGATTATTCGCGGCTATTGCGCGGGCAAGCTTTAAAAGATGCCCAAATCTGGGCGCAAGAAAAAAGCTTGAGCAACCTAGACTATCAATTTTTAGCTGCTAGTGCCGAACTAGACAGGCGAGAAGTTCAACAAGCTTTAGAAGCAGAACGCACTAAAGAAGTTGAAGCACGACTAATAGAGGAACATAAGCGATTAATTCAAGAGAAAACAGCAGCCAAACGACAGAGAAGATTACTATTTGCAGTTAGTATTGCACTGCTGCTTGCCTGTGGTTTAGGAGTAACAAGTTATTTTCAATACCGACGTGCAGCTATTAGCGAACGCGAAGCAAGAATTAGCGAAATTCAAGCGCTGGTTTCTTCTTCTGAGGGACTGTTTGCCTCTAATCGCCGATTGGATGCACTAATAGAAGCGATTAAAGCTAAACGCAGACTGCAAAAGTTAGGCAATACAGACACAAATATTGAACATCAAGTTATCAATGTATTGCGGCAAGCAGTTTATGAAGGCGATGAATACAACCGTTTATCGGGACATAAAGCGGCGGTGATGACTGTCGATATTAGTCCTGACAGTAAGCTAATTGCCTCTGGAAGTGTAGATAAAACTATCAAACTGTGGGGGAGGGATGGTACAGAAGTGGCAACCCTCAAAGGTCATCAGGCGATCGTGAGATCGGTTAAATTTAGCCCTGATGGTCAGTTAATTGCTTCTGGAAGTGATGATGGTACTGTGAAATTATGGCAACAAGACGGCACGTTGTTAAAAACTTTTCAAGGTCACAGTGCTGGCATTTGGCTAGTAGCATTTAGCCCCGATGGTCAAACTATTGCCTCTGCTAGTGTGGACACAACTGTAAAACTTTGGCAAAAAGACGGAAGTTTGCTGAAAACTCTCCAAGGTCATACTGCTGGGGTATCCTCAGTAGCATTTAGTCCCGATGGTGAAACGATTGCCTCTGCCAGTGGAGACAAAACGGTAAAACTTTGGCACAAAAACGGCACTTTGCTAAGAACTCTTCAGGGTCATACTGCTGTGGTATCCTCAGTAGCGTTTAGTCCCGATGGTCAAACTATTGCCTCTGCCAGTGGAGACAAAACGATAAAACTTTGGAATAAAAACGGCACTTTGCTAAGAACTTTTCAGGGTCATACTGCTGTAATATCAGCCGTTGTGTTTAGTCCAGACGGTCAAATTATCGCCTCAGCAAGTCGAGATAAAACGGTAAAAGTTTGGAATATTGACGGCACAGAATTGATGACATTTAGAGGTCATAGTGCTGGGATTTGGGGGATAGCTTGGAGTCCTGACGGCAGCTTTATTGCTTCGGCGGGTGCAGAAAATAGCGTCATATTATGGCGAAGTCAAAATCCATTGCGTAAGATGATTACTGCACATAAAGCTGGGATTTGGGCTTTAGATATTAGTGCTGATAGTTCTACAATTGCCACAGGTAGCGAGGATGGCACGACTAAAATTTGGAGTCGGCAAGGTAAATTGGTAGCAACTTTGAGCGAACAAGATGCTGCGATTTATGCAGTTGCTCTGAGTCACGACAATCAGTTAATTGCTTTTGCGAAAAACGATAATATTGTGAATATCTGGGATCGTAAAGGCGTTTTGCGGGAAAGTTTTGTAGGTCATAGCGCTAGACTGACTGGATTAGCTTTCAGTCCTGACGATCGCACGATCGCATCCGCAAGTCAAGATAATACGATTAAGCTTTGGCGGCATAACAGCATTTGTAGGGGGGAAACATCCGCCGCCAAATCTCTAGGCAACACCAATAGATGCGCCCCTATCACCCTCATAGGACATCATACTCCTATTTGGCAGGTAGTATTTAGCCCCGACGGTCAATTAATTGCCTCCGCAGGGGGAGATGGTACTGTAAAGTTATGGAAGCTTGATGGTACGTTAGCGAGAACTTTCCGAGGTCATCAAGCTGCGGTATGGAGAGTGGCATTTAGCCCTGACGGTAAGATGGTCGCTTCTGGCAGTGGGGATAATACGATTAAGCTTTGGACTATTGATGGCAAGTTGTTAAGAACTATTGAAGGTCATCAAGCTGCGGTATGGGGAGTGGCGTTTAGTCCTGATGGTCAAATGATTGCTTCTGGCAGTGTGGATAATACAGTAAAGCTTTGGAAACTTGACGGTACGGAATTAACAACTCTCAGAGGTCACAGTGCGGCGATTAGGGGAGTGGCTTATAGTTCTGATGGGACGTTTGTGGCTTCCGTTAGTGAGGATAACACGCTGATTCTGTGGAATGTGCAGCGAATTCTGAGTCTGGATTTATGGAGTTATGGGTGCGATCGCGTGGGGGATTATTTGCGGGTGAATGCGGAGGTGGAAAAGGGCGATCGCTTATTGTGCTCGCGCAACTGAGATGCTCCCCCTTCGAGTTTCACACCCGAAGCGGTTAAAACCAATTTTTTATGAGGCTGCACATATCTCGATCCCCCCTAGCCCCCCTTAATAAGGGGGGGACAAGAATGCTCTCAAAGTCTCCCTTGCTTTCGGGGGATTTAGGGGGATCGAGATATGTGCAACTTCACGTTAAATTGGTATAAAACCGCCGCATGATACGCCGAAGCATAAAAGGGGTCACTACAGAGTAATGAAATCGCTAGCGGTGAGAGTACCGGGTGCTACACCGTTAAGCTTAGCTAACAATTGATTAGTTCCAGTCACACTAATCAAAGTTTGATTGTTGCTAGACGTAATACTGAGTTGATTGAAACTCAAACTGGGATTCAACCCAATTAAATCCTCGCCCTTGTGGAAATCAGTAATGATATCGCTACCCAAACCTTGATTTAGCAGAAATACATCATTTCCCGAACCTCCAGTCAATGTATCGTCCCCAACATCCCCGGAAAGGAAATCGGAACCGCTGCCACCGCTGAGAATATCATTACCTTTGCCGCCGTAAAGCGTATCGTTACCAATGTCGCCGCAGAGTACATCATTCTCATTGTTGCCGAACAGCAAATCATTGCCCTCGCCGCCATCGAGACTGTCGTTTTCTTTGCCTCCGTAAAGCGTATCATTTCCCGACCCGCCAAAAATCAGGTCTGTACCTTCATTGCCAAACACAATATCGTTGCCATTCCCAGCATTAATTGTGTCATTTCCCAAGTTGCCTAAAATGTAGTCGTCGCCATCTTCACCCAGCAAAATATCGTCATCTTTGCCGCCAAAAATGGTATCGTTGCCCAACCCACCAGCAACAGTATCTTTGCCGATATCTCCCCTCAAAAAGTCCTCGCCATCTCCGCCAACAACAGTGTCATTGTCTTTGCCGCCGTAGATGGTATCGTTGCCAGCGTCGCCAGAGATGAAATCGCTGCCTTCATTGCCGAAGATTGAGTCGTTATCTGCACCGCCTTGAATGTTGTCATTGCCGCCCATGCCGTAGAGAGTATCGTTGCCGGCTTGTCCGTTAATTGAGTCGTTGATGTTACCGCCCATGATGAAATCGGTAGTGTCGCCGCCGTTGATAGTTTGTTGGACGGGGTTGGGGGTGATGGCAGCAGAGTCGAGATCTGGGGCGGTCAGGTCATCTAGCAGGCAATCATCTTTGTCGGGTGTGGGTGTCGGAGTTGGTACAGGTATCGGAGTCGGAGTCGGTGCAGGTATCGGAGTCGGAGTCGGTGCAGGTGTTGGAGTTGGAGTTGGAGTTGGAGTTGGAGTTGGAGTTGGAGTTGGAGTCGGAGTTGGTGTGGGAGTCGGTGTCGGCGTGACTGTAGTTGTGAATTCAAAAGCGCCGATATCGACGATCGCACTTCCGTTACCATCACCATCAGCCGGGCGAGTCACACCGCGCTGATCCTTAGCTGGCGCACCCGCACCAGTACCTGTGTCAATGGCAGGACTTCCGACTAGCAGCGGCAGCACGAAAGCGCCGTTAATATTTTGCAAAGGGCCGAGTTTCGGATCTGCGATCGTAATACTTGCCGTCGCATTATTGTCATTAGGATCGCCCGTCGTCAGTTTAGCAGGAAATTGCAGATTATTTCCCCCGTCAATTAGTGCCCTTCCAGTTTGGTATTTAACTTTAAAAGGATTGCCAGCCGTATTGCTATCAAAAATCGAATTCTTGACAGTAATTGGCTGATTTCCAAAAGTCGCAATACCGCCAGAATACTCTCCAGCAGTGTTCTTGGCTAAAGTCGAGTTGACAATGTTAGTGGAAAAGGAATCTCTGTTGCCGACAACTATTCCCCCGCCCTGTTTAGCAGCGGTATTGCCGGAAAACGTACTGTTTACAATGCTGACATTTCCATCTTCTCCTATCCACAAACCGCCACCGTTATCATCCGCTGTGTTGTTGGCAAAAGTGGTATTTGTTACTGTCAAATCAACATTTCCGTGGCGGACTCCGCCGCCAGAACCTCCTTGGCCTGCTGCATTTTTGATAGCCTTGTTGTTAACAAAAGTGCTATTTTCCAAAACTACTTTGTCTTGGTTGTAACCAAACAAAAAGGATCCACCTCCTTCTCCTGTCCCGATATTGCCGTCAAAAGTGCTGCCTCGGATGATAATATTGCCAGCAACAGGGCCCGGAGTTGCATTGGGGCCCGAAGCATTAGCGCCATCGACGTAAACCGCCCCGCCAGGGCCTTTATCTGTGCGGTTGCCAGTGAATTTAGAGTTTTCGATCGTCATGCTGCCCAACAGGTTATTCACAGCCCCGCCGTAGCTGCCTTTGTTGTTGGTAAATTCGCTATCTCTGATATTCAGAACACCGCCGCTTTTAGTAGCGATCGCCCCGCCGCCGCGTTCGGTATTGCTAGCCAAAGAACCGTCATTGCCACTAAACTTGCTGTTAATTACTGTTGTGGTGCTGCGAAAACCCGTGTAAATTCCGCCGCCGAAACCGGCAACATTATTGTTGACTTGGCAATTTTCTAAAGTTAAAGTGCTGTTACCGCCAGTTTGAATGCCGCCGCCGCTGCTAGTTGTCTCGTTATTGGGATCGGTTCCCGAAACTTTGCCATTGGCAACAATCAGGTTTTTTAGAGTAACATTTGTTGAACCTTCGGTGAGGATTACCCGCGAAGTGTTGTTGCCACTGATGGTTAAATTACTAGCACTAATTGCATCAATTGTCAAGTTTTTGTTGATGACAAGTTGACCGGAAGTCAGAGTAATTGTTTGATTGGCAAGAGTGGAGGCAAATTGAATGGTGTCGCCGGCTGCTGCGGAGGCGATCGCACTTCTCAAGGAACCGGGCCCGCTATCATTATTGTTGGTAACGGTAACAGTCGCTAAAGTCCCTTGGTAATTTGCCATTGCTTCTGGAGTCAACGCTAGCGGTGCTTCAATATCACCCTTGGTAAACTCCAAATTCCAGTTACCACCGCGGCCAGTGCGATCGCTAGATGCCGCAATATCAGCCCCGGTTAACTCCGAAAGGCGATCGACAAAATCGCTTCCATCACCCGCAGCCACATCGCAACCATAAAGCATGATATCAGCTTGGTCGCTCAGTGCAGTGCGCCACCCTTGCAACTGGCTTTCATACTGCGGCAAATTATCGGAATTCAACGTCGCCGAACCTAGCTGCAAACTGCCAGAATTCCCGTGAGAAAAAATGTGAATTTGGTCTACAGTTCCCCCCGCAGCAGCAATTGTTTGCAGTTTCGCAGTAATTTGCTCGACTCCGTTGCTATTTTTATCTAAAATGATTGTCTCAGCATTCCCGATCACGCCCCCCGCCAGGGTTTGATAGTCATCTAAGTCCGAGTCAATGAAGACAAGAGATTTAGAACGAGACTTGCCGAGAACAGACTGTGAATCAATACTGGTAAAAGTTGAGTTCATTTTGCATACCCTATGATCGTGTTTACTATTTGCTGGTAGATTCACCTTCAAGGCAGAAGGATCTCTGATGCTGCCTTCACTCGGTCGAATTAAAACCTCCGCGATAAATCGGGGGATTTCAATTAAGAAGAAAACCAGGTTTTCCTCGATGATTTAAATTCGTGAAGTGCATCAAAATTCAAATTCTGGTAGGTGGCAATTGCTGTTATTTCAATTAACCGTAGAGGATGTAATGTCAATCCTGAAAAGAGATGCTGCGGTTCCGAATTACTGAGGATTGATTTAGCGCTGCATACATTCGTCTTACCTAGAACCATAAAATCTGCACTCCTGCTCGGTCAATCTCACCTGGAAAGCGCGATCGCAAAAAGTTCCAAAAAATCCGAAATTTAGGTAACTAACAGTAGGGTGCGTCAGGGAGAAAATCCTTGGTCTTTCGTCAAAACATTCAGCCCTGACGCACCTACAAAAACTAACAGATGTCGTGCCAGTAGTAAGGTGCGCGTTCACACCCTACCAGAGGCAATTAGATTGTTACCTGAGTGAAATCGCTAGCAGCGAGAGTACCGGGTAAACCGTTCAGTTTCGCTAACAATTGATTAGTCCCAGTGACGCTAATCAAAGTTTGATTGTTGCTAGACGTAATACTGAGTTGATTGAAACTCAAACCGGGAGCCAATCCAATTAAATCCTCGCCCTTGCGGAAATCAGTAATGATGTCGCTACCCACACTTTTAGTTAGGAAAAACACATCACTTCCCGAACCGCCAGTCAAAGTATCATCTCCTACATCGCCGGAAAGGAAATCGGAACCAGCACCGCCAATGAGGAGATCGTTACCCTTACCGCCGTAAAGCGTATCATTACCGACGTTGCCCGCAAGCACATCGTTTTCATTGTTACCGAATAGCAAGTCGTTGCCCTCACCGCCAGCGAGACTGTCGTTGTCTTTGCCACCGTAAAGAGTGTCATTTTCCGCCTCACCAAAAATCAGGTCTGCACCTTCATTGCCGAACACAAGATCGTTGCCGTTTCCAGCACTAATTGTGTCATTTCCTAAGTTACCCAAAAGGTAGTCGTCCCCATCTTCACCGAGCAAGATATCGTCATCTTTGCCGCCAAAAATAGTGTCGTTGCCCATACCGCCGGCAACAGTATCTTTGCCGAGATCTCCCATTAACGAGTCGTTGCCATCCCCGCCAACAATAGTGTCATTATCTTTGCCGCCACTGACGGTATCGTTGCCAGCGCCACCTTGGATAAAATCGTTGCCATTATTGCCGAAGAGCAAGTCATTATCCGCACCACCATCAATGTTGTCATTGCCGCCCATGCCGTAGAGAGTGTCGTTACCGGCAAGTCCGTTAATCGACTCGTTGATGCCACCGCCCATGATGAAATCGTCTGTGTTACCGCCGTTGAGAGTTTGTTGGGCGGGGTTGGGGGCGATCGTAGCAGGGTCGAGTTGCGGGGGGTTGAGACCATCCAGCGGGGAACCATCCCCAGCCGGAGTTGGAGTCGGCGCGGGTGTGGGAGTCGGCGCCGGAGTTGGTGTGGGAGTTGGAGTTGGCGCGGGTGTGGGAGTCGGCGCCGGAGTTGGTGTGGGAGTTGGAGTTGGCGCAGGTGTGGGAGTTGGCGCCGGAGTTGGTGTGGGAGTGGGAGTTGGCGCAGGTGTGGGAGTTGGCGCCGGAGTCGGTGTGGGAGTGGGAGTTGGCGCAGGTGTGGGAGTTGGCGCCGGAGTCGGTGTGGGAGTTGGAGTTGGCGCGGGCGTTGGAGTCGGCGCCGGAGTCGGTGTGGGTACGACTGCACTGCTGTATTCAAAAGAGCCACTGTCAACGATCGCACCTGGAATGGTATCGCCATCTTGAGGGCGAGTCACACCACGCTGATCCGCAGCAGGCGCACCACTTGCAACCCCTTTATCAATTGCCGGACTTCCGAGCAGCAGAGGCCTGACGAAAGCGCCGTTGATATTTTGCAGAGGGCCGAGTTTGGCGTCTGCGATCGTCACACTTGCCGTAGCATTGACATCGCTGCCGTCATTGGGGTTTTTTGCAGGCCATTGAAAATTCCCTCCTTGATCGGCGTATTGGGCAGTGACGTGTTGCTGAATTCCCCAAGGGTTTCCTCCGTTAGCCGCTGTATTGTTGGAAAAAATCGTGTTTTTGAGGGTGACATTATTGGCATCGGCGAAGATACCTCCACCAACCCAGCCGGCGCTATTATCGGCGATCGTCGTGTTGACAATAGTTGTAGGTGCACCAAGAGTCATTGCACCGCCGAGTTTGTTGAAATCACCAGCAGCAAACACCGTGGAGTTGCCAGAAAACGTACTGTTAGTAATCGTAGCAGGGGCATTGCTTGTCCACAGACCACCACCTTGATTGTTGGCTTTGTTGCCAGCAAAGGTGGTGTTGGTAATGGTCAATCCCTGGTTGGTGCTGTCGCTCAAATTCGTTACCGCACCACCGTTTCCAGAACCTCCACCGTTGGGTAGCGCCAGAATTTCGTTATTTTGGAAGGTGCTATTTTCCAAAATTACCTTGTCTTGGCTGCCGGTGAACAGATAAGCTGCTCCTCCTTCGCCCCGACCTTTATTGTCTTGAAATACGCTGCCACTAATCCGAATTGTGCCGGAAGCTTCAGTTGTAGAACTAGCTCTGTCTGTGTAAACTGCGCCACCAAAACCCCTTAAAAAGGGATTATCTTGGCCTGTTGCGTAAACGGCTGCGGTGGTGTCGTTGCCGATGAATCGGGAGTTTTCAATTGTTAACTTGCCTTGAAGGCTGTTAATTGCTCCACCATTAATTCCTTTGTTGTTGGTGAAGTCGCTGTTGGTGACAGTAAAAGTTTTGGAGCTCAAAAAGCCGATCGCACCTGCACCGCGTTCGTCATTACCTGCGGTGGCGATGTTGCCGTTAAATTTACTGTTCGATACTGCCAGGGTATTGTTGAAATTACCGAAAATTGCGCCACCACCTTGATCGGCAACGTTGTTATTGAACTGAACGTTGTCTACTGTGAGGCTTACTTCGTCGGTTGTGCCGATCGCGCCACCTGTCCCAGTCGTTTTACCGTTGACAATAGAGAGATTTTTGACGGCAAAATTCGTGGCAGTCACAACGTTTGCATTGACAAAAAAGGCGCGGGATGCGTTATTACCGCTGATGGTTAAACCCGCGGCTGCCGTGCCGTCAATCGTGATATTTTTGCCAGCAGGAATATCGAGTTGACCGCTGGTGAGGGTGATGGTTTGACCAGCCAAACCGGGAGCGAAGGTAATTGTATCACCAGCTACAGCGGAGGCGATCGCAGCCCTTAACGAACCTGCTCCGCTATCGCTATTGTTGGCTACAACGATAGTAGCTAAATCACCTTGGTAATTTGCCATTGCCGAAGACTGTAAAGCTAAAGGAGATTCTATTTGACCCTTAGCAAATTCTAAGTTCCAGTCGCCGTCTTTGCCGGTGATATTGGTAGACGCGGCAACGTCAGCTCCAGTAAATTCACTGAATTTGTTAACGAAATTAGCACCTGTACCTGCTGCTACATCGCAGCCGTACAGCATGATGTCTGCTTGTGGGGCGAGTGAAGTTTGCCACTTTTCCAACTGGCTTTTATATTGCTCGATGTTATCTGAACCCAGAGCGGTATTACCCAGTTGTACGCTGCCAGAACTCCCGTGAGAAATAATGTGAACCGAATCGATCGCCCCATTACTAGAGGCATATTTTCCAATTTCAGAGGTAATTTCTTCGATGCCATTTTTAGTGCGATCGAGTATTACCACCTGCTGTCCTGGCAGCACTCCTGCGGCAATTGACTCGTAATCTTCCACACCAGAATCAATGAAGACTAAGGAACGGGGTGGCAGTTTTTCTAAAGAAAGTTGTGAGTTAACTTGAGCGAACGTAGAACTCATATTTGATACTCCATTATGGGCGTTATTGGTAGATACAGCCCTAGAGTAATCTTATCAGTCTTGTTTGATTACATATTAACACAAATTTTTGGTTTAGTGCAATATTGAAAAGTTTTTTTTGAACATCTTTTGATCCGGATTTACTTTTGAGCGCTTGTAGGAACTGGGATTTTTGACTGCAATCACTGGGGAGTAAATAACAAAAATTATCGGGAACATTTAAATAAATTTAGCTTCTACTAGCCGAATTTTGTCATAAAAATGGGCGGTTGAAATAGTATCTATACAAACAAAACCCGATTTCAGAAAGGTTGAATATCGGGCGGTTTAAATTACCTTATTTTCTTTACCCCACGGAGGTGAAATACCCTTCCCGAAGGCTAAAGCGTTTTTATAGACGCGGTTTTAACCGCCGTCTAATCTGATATTAAATGTTGGTTAATCGATCGCAATTAAGTTGTTTTTGTGCTGCCGCGCGTACTTTGGGAAATGCCGTAGTTACTACAAAGGTTATGAGAATTATTGAGCGGGAGTTGATCTGATCGATCGCACATTCAGTCAAATTTAATCGTTGATTGCGATCGCCCCTACATCCGCTAATGAGCGTTGCACTCTAGCCAGTTGCCCTCAGCACGCTCCACATCCTCAATTAAATCTCTCCTTAATTAGCAAACAGTCGATCGCCCGTGCGGTCGTTGCTGAGTGTGTCGATATCTCGATCGGCATAAGCCAAGGTAATATTCTTGATAAGTATGTGGGTACATATAAACATTAGATTCGGAGTTTCAAACCGCTGGAGTCAGATCATCGGAAATTGGTAGTGACCTGGTTTGTTTCGCCGATCTTTATCAACCTACATATTAGTCTCGCCTATTTCTGCGATGCTGCCATCCGCGATCGCACGGAATTTATGTTCTGCATATTTTCCCAAACGGCCGGCAGGCCCGTAATTACCGATCGATCCTGTATCCTGGCATTAACATCGCTCAAGATTCTGTGGAAGATGGCGGTTTTTTCCCAGAATTCCGAATATTAATAATCTTGTTGAGGGCATCGAACCAAAAACTAGCTCCCATTGAAATAGCTACGCCGCTCAATATCCAACCAAACAATTTTGCGATCAAAGCCGGCAACAATAAATTACCCTGCGCGTCTATTTCTAACCTGTTCGGTTCGCTCCATCCAAAAGGCAGAGCTACATTATCCAAAGCTCGATCGACATCCTGCTGAACTTGGCTCAGACCGGTTAAATTATCTAATTTAGTCTTAGCGTTTTTTTCCACCAACTGCTGAGCATACAAATTGACAGTCGATCGCAGCATCGAATCCTTCGACAACCGATTAACAATATGAATGCTATCAGCATTAACGGTAATCGCGATCGCAGTTCCCAGCAAAATCGCCACCCCTCTAGAATTCCGCTTGTAAACCCCCGAAGCGCGCTCCATCGATTGGTCAAACCAAACTTCAATTTCTTGCTGAAACCGCTGCAACTGGTCTTGAGTATCTCCGCCACCTGTTTCAGCGCGCTGAGCTAAAATATAAAGACTGCGTTTCAAAGATTCTGGCATACTGTCCAAGGTTTCTTGAATTTGCTTGTAAATCGGACTCTCCTCTCTCTCATCCATAATTTGTGCTACCGTCTCCTGAGTTTTGCTAACTTTCCTCACAGTATTTAACAGATTACTCAAACTGGGTTGCAGTTGCGCCCGCAGCGCCGCCCGCTCAAATTCGCTATCAAAACTCGCCTTAACAAAAGCCATCTGTCTCTGAAATTCTCTCCCTCCCAGCTCGGTTTCTGGCAGATAAACCTGAGAATCATTAATATAAAATCCCAACTTTTCCGACATCCGATCTAAACTGTTGTTCAAACTTCCCAAATCGTTTTTATAATCTTCAACAACTCGATTGAACTCCGCAGTCAGCCAGCCAAATTCTTGTTCAATAATCGGTTTAGTAGACTCCGGCAGATTCAGACCCTCTCCAATCACTTGAATTTGTGCCAACTGTAAATCTTTAAATCTTTCCAGTCTACTTTTAGAGAGCGATTCCACCAAACGAGAAATTTTTAAAGTATCCAAAAGGCTCGCAGCAAAACTATCTGCTGGAATATAAGAAGGCCCACTTGATTTATTACCAAAAATATTTTTAGTCCCAGTGATTTGGAGGAAAAAATGCCCCAAACGGTGCGTAATAGAGCGGAATCCCTCTGGTAAAAGTCCTTTCGCTCCCTGATTCAAATCCTTGATGATTGGATTGGCGTAAATTGAATTAGCCAACTGTCCGACTCGCTGAAATTGCACCGAATCTTTCGCGCCTTCGCTGCCTCCAGAAATCAGCACTTCGATCGACTTCTTTAAATGTTCCGCCCGCCACTGCAAAACAGTAGCAATCAATTCCTGAATTTCGGAAGCTAGCAAGCTTAATGTCAGGTAGATAAACACTAAGCCAATGATAATATCTATAATTACAGGCAAGTTCATGGTATTTCCCCGATCGCAAATAACTGCTGTCTAAGTTTACCTTCTCTTTGGGACGCTAAAAACTCTCTTAAGTTATGTCAGAAATCTTTCCATTCCCAGACCGCAAACCGAAAACTCGCTTCAATGACAGCTTGACAGACAAACTGTGGATGCTGGCTTTGCTGTTGGCTGCGGTGCTAATTTTTGGGCTGAATCTGGGCGGCGTGGCGTTGCGGGATTGGGATGAAGGGATTGCAGCCCAGGTAAGCCGGGAAATTTGGCGCGGCAATTTAAATTGGCTGTATCCAACGATCGGCTCCGTGCCTTATTTGAACAAGCCGCCGCTGGTACACTGGCTGATCGGGCTGTGTTTTGGCGCCGGCGGTGTCAGCGAATTGACGGCGAGGTTGGTACCGGCGATGCTGACAGCGGCTTCAGTGCCCCTGCTTTACGCCATTGGGCGGGAGTTGTATCCGCAGCGCTCGATCGCCATTTTTTCGGCTCTCGTTTACCTAACGCTGCTTCCGGTAGTGCGGCACGGACGTTTGGCGATGTTAGACGGAGCAGTTTTGTGTTTTTTGCTCGTCTCGATGTGGTGTTTGGTGCGATCGCGCCGCGACTTGCGCTACGCCTTGGGGGCGGGGATCGGGTTCGGGCTCATTTGCCTAACTAAGGGCGTGATGTTGGGGCTGTTGCTGGGCGCGATCGGCTTTATTTTCCTGGTTTGGGATACCCCGCGACTCCTCACTTCTGGGTATCTTTGGGGCGGATTGGCGATCGGAACTTTCCCCGTAGCTGGTTGGTATTTTGCCCAATGGCTGCACTACGGCCAAGATTTCATCAACGCTAATTTACTTAACCAATCTTTCCGACGCATTTGGGAAACATTAGGAAATCACGAAGGCCCGCCCTGGTATTATCTTTTAGAAATTTTAGAATCAGCTTGGCCGTGGCAGTTATTTTATCTGCAAGGGCTGTATTTGAGTTGGGAAAATCGCAATTTTCCTGGGCCAAAATTAGTATTAGTTTGGACGGGAGTATATCTGCTCGCTATTTCTGTGATGAATACCAAATTGCCTTGGTATGTTTTACCAGTTTATCCAGCTTTTGCTCTAGCTGTTGGCAGCTATCTCGCTGAAGTTTGGGAGCAAATGTGGCTACCGGAAGAGCAGATCAAAGATGAAGCAGAAGAACATTTTAATGCTATATCTTTGTTACCTCATCCCGCGATTTTTGGAATAATAGCAGTAGTTGCTGTCGTCGGTTGTGTGTACTTCAGCGGCTTGCTAAGGCTGGGCGGACAAATTGTGTCTCCCCAGCGAGATTTGCAATTAATAATGATGTTTTTAGCTTTGACAATGACACTGGCTGGCGTATTACTGCACCGCAAAGATCGACAGTTTTTATTGGTTTTAATTTGGGGAACTTACGTCACGCTGTTAGTATTTGTGGCTTCTGATAACTGGGTTTGGGAACTAGCGGAGGATTATCCAGTTAAGCCGATCGCCGAAATTGTCCGCCAAGGAACCCCAGTCGGTCAGGAAATCTTCACCTCTCATAAATTACCTCGTCCGTCGCTGAATTTTTATAGTGAAAGACAAGTGATTGTCGCCGACGGGCTGACACTTAAAGAGAAATGGCAATCTCTCCCGCAACCTTATTTTCTGTTGGAAAAACCTGTGTTAAAACATTTAGCTTTGGAGAATGCTGAGGTTGTGAAAACAGCGGACGATTGGGTTTTAGTCACTAGAAAATAAGTGCAGCAATGAGAGTTAATATAGCCCAATATACTTCAATACGGTTCACTTAAGAAAGATCCACCCTAACCCCCTTAAAAAGGGGGGGACAAGAATGCCCTCAAAGTCCCCCGACTATCCGGGGGATTTAGGGGGATCTCCGGGGGTATAAATAGTGTTAAATGAACCGTATTGCAATATACTTGGGTGAGCGCTATATGTCATTGCGCTCTCGTATAGCGAACCAATCGCCTGGACTATGGCGCAATAAGCTTGGGTTAGCTAAGCGTGTCCGACCTCGCAATGACAGTGAGATTGCTTCGTTCCTGGCAATGACAGTGAGATTGCGATGCAAACGGACATGATCTAACAGCTAACAATCAACAGCTTGCTGTTCTATTTTTAACGCCGCTGCGACTCTTTGATATTCCGCCTCAACCTGTTGTAAAAGCCCGCAGGAGTGCCCAGATAAAGGCTGGTTCGCATTTGTCCCCATCCGGCCCATGATTTCGAGTTCCTCGCACAACTCAAACAAGCGAAAAGCACCGAGAGTTCCGCTAATCGATTTCAAGGAGTGAGCCGATCGCCTTAAAGCTAGCGGATCGGCATTGCTCAGGGCCACAGAGATGCCTCGCAGCAGTTGGGGAGCTGTTTCGAGGTAAATGTCGATCACCTCCTCCAAAGCTTCCACATCTCGCAGTCCTTCTATAATCTTGGGATTCAGGCAATCGCCAGTTTTTGGTAAAGCCCGATCGACATTTGATACATCACACGCGACAACTGCGGGCGAATTGGGCATTGTCAGTTGTTGATTTTCCGCAATAGCCCCGTGCGATCGCGATTTACACGCGCTCAAAGCTCGTACCAACTCCTCAATGGCGATCGGCTTACTCAAATAATCGTCCATCCCCGCAGCCATGCACTCTTCGCGATCGCCCTGCATCGCATTTGCCGTCATCGCCACAATCCAAGGGCTCGTCGATTTTAGATTTTGGATTTTGGATTTTGGATTGTTAGATTGTTCGTCAGTTTCAGAAACTTCTGATTCTCCCGTGGGATTTTCTGAGGTAAAATCCTCTAAAAATTGCTCGCGGATGCGGCGGGTAGCTTCCAAACCGTCCATTTCCGGCATTTGCACATCCATCAGCACCACATCGTAAGGTTGGCGGCGCAAAGCTTCCAGCACTTCGATACCGTTTCCTGCCACATCCGCGCGATACCCCATCCGCTGCAAAATTTGCAAAGCTACCTTCTGATTCACCAAATGATCGTCAGCCAGCAGAATCCGCAGAGGTAAGTTATCCGCCAGTAGGGGTATGCTTTGCAAGAAAGGCTTATTGGTGTGCTGTACTCTAATTTCAGTTGCCTGTTTGCCAAAAATATTGATTAAAACATTGTAAAGCTGAGATTGTTTGATCGGCTTGTTCAAAAAAGCAGCAAAATCTACCTCGATCGCAGGGGTGTTAATTTCTTGTCTGCCGATCGAAGTTAGCATCACTAACGGCAACTTTTGGCGATCGGGATACTGGCGAATTTGGGCAGCTAAATCCAACCCGTCCATTCCCGGCATTTGCATATCCAAAATTGCCAAGTCAAACTCTTCTTTGGCAGCGATCCAATCTAAAGCCAAACGAGCCGAAGCTGAAGCCCTAGGCACCATTCCCCAAGATTGAGCTTGCAGAGTCAAAATTTGGCGGTTGGTAGCATTGTCATCCACAATTAAGACTCGCTTACCAGCTAATTCTGGTTGAGAATTGCTCAAGTTAACTGGTAATGAACTATTGGAGCCAGAAACAATCGTGCTGAAATAAAAGGTAGAGCCTACTGATTTGGGATTTTGGTCGATCGGCTGGTTGCTGAGTACAGATTTGCCAGAGCAATATTTTTCAGCAATTTCACAAGATTCTCCCCATTCCAAATCAAAAACTGCCGCTTGAAAATCTGCGGGAGGATTGCCCGCAATACAACCCATACTTTCCACCCACATCCTGCCGCCCATCATTTCTGCCAAACGCTTGCTAATTGCCAAACCTAATCCGGTGCCGCCGTAGTGCCGGCTCGTTGAAGAATCAACCTGGCTGAAAGATTTAAACAGTCGATCCATGCGATCGCCCGGAATGCCGATACCAGTATCTTTAACCGCAAATTGTATTTCGTATAGTTGGTTAATTTCTCGTGGTTCGCCATTAATTTCGGGCGGTTCTTGATCGTCGATCATGGACAATGCAAGCTTTTTGGCTGTCACCGAAAGCACCACTTCTCCTGCTTGGGTAAATTTCACAGCATTGCTGAGCAAGTTGATTAAAATTTGCCTCAAGCGGGCGCTGTCGCCGATCGCCGTTGGTGGTACGGAGCGATCGATCAAGTAACCCAATTCCAGTTTTTTTTCTGCCGCCTTGGTAGCTACCAAGTCGAGAGATTCCTCAATGCAAGTGCGGATGTCAAACGGATGTTCCTCCAAGTCCAATTTGCCCGACTCAATTTTCGAGAAATCTAGAATATCGTTGATCAGCGTCAGCAAAGCATCGCCGCTGCTGCGGATAGTTTCTACAAAATCACACTGTTCGCGAGTTAAGCTCGTATCTAGCAGTAAACCAGTCATGCCGATGACTCCATTCATCGGAGTGCGAATTTCGTGGCTCATGGTGGCTAAAAATTCACTTTTTGCTCTGGTAGCCGCCAGTGCTTCGTCGCGAGCTTTTGCCAAATCTACGCCTGTTTGCTGGTGTTCTAGTTCGCTTCCTACCCACTGAGCCATCAGTTTCACCAACTCTCTGTCTACAACTCGGAATGGTTCTGTTAGAGGAGTCTGAGCAAAGAAGCATAGAGTGCCGTAAACTTCACCTGCCACCGTGACGGGAATGCCCATATAAGCTTCGATATTGAAGGCAGGAACGCCCGTATTTAAGGACAAACCCGAAAACCTCACCGACTCAAAGTACATCGGTTCTGTTGACATTGCCGTAGCCACGCAGAAGGTTTTTTCCAAATCGTAGATTTCTGATTTGGCGATCGACTCATCGGGACATTCAACAGCCATTATTTGATAGTTGTCGCCTTGAATGCGGGACAAAATTCCCACGGACAGGTTTAGCTGTCGGCATCCCATTCCCAGCAGTTCTTGGAGGCGCAAATCAAACGTAGAAAGGATGCCCTGGGGGTCTGTACGGGGAGCCGAAATCACTTGGTACAAAGTTTTAATGGCAGCTTCGCTTTCTCGCAGTTCTTGCTCTGTTTGCTTCCGCAGGCTGATGTCGCGGGAAACGCCGATAATTTCTTGTACGGAGCCAGTTTGGGGATCGCGGATCGTGCGGCTGGTGGTTTCAAACCAAATGTATTTGCCGTCTTTGTGGCGGATGCGGTAGCTAAGGGTGTAAGTAACTGGGAGCGCCAGGACTTGCGAGTGAGCTTTGGCGATGCTTTCTAAATCGTCGGGGTGAAAATAATCGCTGGGGAGGTGGCCGATCAGTTCTGAAGGTTCGTATCCCAGCAAAGCTTGGCTGGCTGGCGAGACGTAAACAAATACGCCTTTGGGGTTGTGTCTGGTGATCATGTCGGTTGAGTTTTCTGCCATCAACCGATAGCGGTTTTCGCTCTCCTTATGTTCGACTTGAGAATTGCCCAATGCTTCTAGCATCTGGTTGATGGTGTCGGCCAAGCTGCTGAGTTCATCGCCTCCTGGCATTTGAACGCGCAAGTCGGGATCGCCGTTGGCTGCGATGTTGCTGACGCTAGTGCTCAAGTCCGCCAATCTCGCCAAGACTAATTTTTCTAGCAACAGCAGGGCGATCGCGCTAAATATTACACCTACTGCCAATATCGAGAAGGTAAAGAGTTCTAAAGTAGCCTGACCTTGGCGAGAGATTACTCGGTCTACTTCTACTCGCAGCAGCAGCGCTAGCTTGCCCCGGATGTCGCGAATCAGCGCGTATCCTGCGACTACGCTGTCGCTGAGCGGCTCAACTAAAATTTCTACTGATTTGAGGTTGGAAATTTTTAGTTTGAGATTTTCCAAATCCTGGCTTGAGCTAGCGAGTGCTTTAGCGCCTGGGCCTGAGTAGTTCGTGGCTCCCACTTTAAAATCTAAACTCGGCAATCTAAAATCCACTGACAGGTGAGTCAGTTTTGAAAGCAAACCGATTTCGGTGTTGTCGAGGTAGCGTGCCAGGATCAGCGTCCCCCGTGGCGGGCCGATCGCGTTGCTGTTGACGATCGGCTTTGAGGCAATTAGCAGTCTAGCTTCTGGCAGAGTCAGGACACCTGTTTTGGCGGTTGGGCGATCGGCAGAACCTGTCTGTGACTCTAGCAGCGCCTCGGTCAAGTGCTGTTTTAAGCTTGCCGGAATCGGGATTTCGGTTTGGGATTTCAGGTCGAAACCTTTGCTGAAGATGGTCTTGCCGTTGGAGTCCAGCAGCACCAATAAGTTTAGCCTCAAGTAAACAAATGTCAAATCGACAAAATTTGACTTGACAAAATCCTGGTTCCGTGTATTGACAAAAGAGTAAGTGTCATCCCACTCGGCGTAATCTTGAGCGCTGGTGTCTAAATTCGACAAATCGTCATCTAGCGCGTCCAAAGCCCGCGCCACATCCTGGCGGACGTACTGTGCCTCCAGGTTGTTAAAATCGTGCAGCAAAATGGTTGATGCAGTGGCATAGAGAACCACAATCAGGCTGATCAGGGCTGCACCGATGATTAATAGTGTTTTTTTACGGAGTTGCATGGCGTCGGCCTCCTCACGGTGCTACTAGGCAACTAGCCTGGGGAGGTTGGAGACGTAGGTTGTTTTGTTTAGCATTGGCGATCGCAGGGCCTGCGTATTTTGACTGTTGTGGGCGGATTTGGAAAAGCCCTTGGTCTGACGGGGTATCCGGTATGTCGCTCTCACATCAGTGTAATATTTTCACAGCTCTAGTCATCTATTATGCACAACCTGTAAACTCTCCTTCATCACCTAAATATCAATATTTTCTCAGATTCAACAAAATAGTGGAAAATAATTAAAATTTGATACTGTCGTATATTCGTGACAGGCGGGTGGTTTTACAGATGATGGGTAGAGTCCCAATTATTGCTGTTGCTGGGAGAGATTTTTTGCTTTTTTAAAAAGATAGAAAATAGAAAATGCTTAATTTTCTATTTTCTATCTGCGAGCCAATGTTTACTTCTAAGTTTTGAATTTGCAACTAGAGTGAAGCCAGCCGCGCTGCAAGAACCTCAATATAATGTTCGCTGTTGTGTTCTTCGAGCGCCAATTTATAACCGCATCTTGCTTGGGCTTGGGCTTCCTGGGGATTGTTTAATAGCTTTTGGATCGCCTCGCGCAAACCTTTAGCATCCCCTGAATTAACCACTGTAGCGATACCAGGATGTGCAAGATAATCAGCCAACCCTTGAGTTTTCGTCACCACCACCGGCCTTTGACAGGCCATCGCCTCTAACATCGAAGTCAACCCAGCACAGAACTTATTCTCTGTAACGGTGACAGCAACTAGATCGGCATCGCGGTAGAGTTGCACCAAATCAGGCCAAGAATAGAATTTGTGTGACATATTTGCTGGCAAAGTTTCTGGGAAAGCCTTGGCCATTGCGATCGCATCCTTCGAGAAACCGCTAATCTTCACATCAACATCAAGATCAGCCGTCGCTTCCGCCAGGAGTCGATAGTCCCGCTTTTCCAGGCCCACACTAGCAATAATTGGGCGTTGCTGATTAGACGTTGAAACACCAGGGGTGAAAAAAGCTGTATCTGTCTGTTCTGGTAACATCAACAGACGACTTTCAGACACTCCCAAATTACGGAGGAAATCTAACTGAAGGCTGGCATTACTTACAAACAAGTCAATCTTGTCGGCCAATCGAAACAGTTTCATCACCAATCGGCCTCGTGGTCGATCTATATTATGGAAAAATACAGCAATTTTTGGTCGATTACGCTTAGCCCCGCAAAGTATTGCGATGGGAATACCCACATCTTCGCCAGTGCAGAAGATCGTATCATTGCTATCAAGTTGCTCAGACAGTTGGCGGGCTAGAGCCCAATTTTCCGGGCGACTAGACATTTTAGATCGTATTTTGTCGAACAATGACACCGGATGGCCTGACGGTTGATGGATAGTTGCCCCTAGTCGCTGGCTGATTCCCCACATCACATGGCGCGGAGAAAGGCCAACTTCAGCATCGTGGGCGATACTCTCTAGATTGATCGGGCGACCTAACGCTAAATGGTACATAAAATAAAATTTTAACCTGTCTAGACTATTATTCTATAAGGATAGTCCACACAGGTTAAAATTCTTAGCCTGAAACACTCTATTTTCCGTTTGTAGCTCGATTCTAGAATCGCCTTGAAACACTTATAGCCTTTGGATCTCTCATCTGAGGTACTATCCGGCATAGGGCTATGGGCATAGACCTCCGTGGGCATAATAGGGCTATGGGCCTACCTCACCACGCTTGAGAACCGCTATATTCTCTGGTTTCCCATTAACAACTGTCCGAAATATTGTTACCGGATTACGGCTAAAGCACCAGCACCTGCTGCTGCTACGGCCGAAGTAAGAGCGGTAAAAAACAGCCACCAAGAAGCAACTTCCGCTGCTTTCCGGGTTTCTTCTGCTTGTTTTTCAGCTTGAAGTTTGATGCTTTCAAGGCGAAGCTGGGCTTCTTGCTGCAAGCGTTCTGCTCTTTGCAACACTCTATTGCGGGTGACTTCAATTTGGTCGATCAAGCGGTTAGCATCGGCTTCGGAAATGTCCTCGCGGGAACTAATAAGGGCTACTAAAGTATCGCGGTTGAAATGACCTAGCCGATCGCGCAAAGCATCAAATCCGGCTTGCGGATCGTCAAATAATTGGCGCACGTCCCGCGTAATCCCTTCATAATTTAGTTCAGGGCGATCGAGCGAATTGAGGTAATCCCGAACTTTTCCGAGAATCCCGTCAATTACCGACTGAATGCCCTCCTGAATTTTCTGGATTTGCTGTGCGAATTGGTCGCGCACCGACAAAATTTGATCGACAATGCGAGCAGCTTCTGCTTCCGAAATATCCTGCCGCTGAGACAGCAGAGAAATCATAGTCTCTCGATCGATGTGCGACAGACGCTCGCCCAAGCTGTAAGCGCCGACTTTTGGGTCATGCAGCAGCAGTTGCAAGTCGCGTTTGATGGCTTCGGGATTTAATTCATCCTTGCCCGTATTTCGCAAATAATCATCTAAAACGCTCTGAAAATCCTGCACTTGGGTTTGCACCCGCTTCGCCAAACGGCGAGGCGCTTTCACGATCGACCCCAGAGTTTCCTGCACTTGGTCGATAATTTGATTGACCTGTTCCTCAGTCAAATCTTGTCTCTGAGAAAGCAGTTTTACCAAAGTATCGCGATCGACCTGAGACAGGCGGCCGCGCAGCGCTAAAGCCCCTTCTTTGGGATTTTCCATCAGTTTCGTCAAATCGCGCTGAATCCCTTCAGGATTGAGTTCTGATTTGCCAGTATTGCGGAGGTAATCTGCCAGGGCGGTGGTCGTTTGGTCGTACTGATCCTTAGCTTTTTCTGCCAGTTGTTGCGGTGCTTGGAGCGCGCTGTGCCAAGTTTCCTCGGCGCTGTCGAGAAGCTCGTTTACTTGGTTTTCGTTAAGGTCTTTCCGCTGAGATAGCAATTTTACCAAAGTTTCGCGATCGAACCGAGAAGCTCTAGCTTTAAGCGCCCACATTCCCGCTTCTGGGTTGTCCAGCAGCGTTTTGAAATCGCGCTTGATGCCTTCGGGATTGAGTTCTGATTGGCCCGTAGACTGCAAGTATTCTTGTACTTTTTGCCACTGATTGTCTAGTCGGACTTGGGCGGCTTCTTGCAGGCCTTTAGCATCTGCTAAAGCGACATCTCGCGTCCTGTCCAACTCGTTGACAATCTGTTCTACTTCCTGGAAGCCGAAGTTTTCGCGGCCTCTCAGGATTTGCACAAAACTGTCGCGGGTGTAAGGAGAAAGCCGATCGCGCAACTGTTCGTAACTTGCATCGGAATCATCTAAGATTTTTTTGAAATCGCTCCCGATACCTGCTGCTGTCAGTTCCTCTTTCGGTGTCACCTTCAAATAAGTTTCCACCCGCCACTGCAAATCGCGAGCTTTTTCTTGCTCCTCGGCAAAGATCACAGTTTGCAAAACTCGCTGTCTAATTCCTTCTAATTCCTGGGAAATTTCTTTAATTTTGTCTTGGGTAAAAACGCCGCGACTTGCCAAAATTTCTGCAAAATTCGACTGTTTGAGTTTTTCTAATTCGCGGCGTACAGTTCCCGGATCGGCCGTAGGATCGTAGAGCACGTCACGAAATTCGCGCTCGATCGCCTGCGGGTTCATTTGCCACGAATAAGTGTTGAGCAAGTAGTTTTCTACATCGGCGCGGATCGGGCTGTAAATTTCTGGTTCGCCTTTGACTTGAGCCGTAACTTTATCAGCTTGCTGGCTAACTTTATTTTTAGCTGTTTTGAGCTGACCGACTACTTTTTCAACATCGAAGTCGGAAATATCCGTGCGGCCCAAAACTATTCCCATTAAAGCATTGACTGCCATTGTCGTTGCTTGGGACTTCATGGTCGAGCTTTGTCCTGAATTTTGACCGCCCAGATTGCCGAGAACTTTTTCTACCCTACTTGTCAGCGTCTCTGAGAGCAAATCTCCTGATTTGGCTGATTTGAGATAGTCGATCAATTGGGCGATGCCATCTGATTTCTGGCCTTGTGTTCCTACTTGTTTCCAAGCATCTTGGAGTTGGTCTACAATCCGGTTGACATCGCGTTTTGATAAGTCCGATCGCGAACTTACTAAATCTACGAGAGTTTGGCGATCGAGATTCGGCAAATTTTCGCCCGCAATGGTTTTGAGTTGCGGATCGTTGAGTAATTTTTCAAACTCGCCGCGCATCGCTTTGATGTCTAATTCCGGCGGTTTGAGGCTTTGAATGTAATCTTCGACGTTTTCCCGCAAGCTTGTGGGGTCGATCGCGCTACCGAGTTCGTGTCCCACTGCGGCGGCTGCTGCTTTGGCTGTGGCCACTACTTGGTTGCTAGCTGCTTGCGCGCCGAGGGCTGCGGCTGCGGTGCCGAAAATCGCTTGAACGCCGGATGTCGCGGTGTTGACGACGGAACCGATCAGGGAACCCACGGTGGTGGAGCTCACCCAGACGAGAAGTGAGAAATAGGCAGCCCAGACAACTAAACCGACGATCGCACCTAAACCGGGACTGCTAATCAAGCTAAGCTTAACTGCTAGCAAGCAAGCGAAGAATAGGGCGACGGTGACGGTGATTAGCGTCCAAGTGCCGACTTTGCTGCCGATGTGGCGGACTGGGGAGCTGCTGCTATCCGAGCGGTGTTCGTCATCGTGGGATTGTCCGATATAGGAAAGACCCGCAGCTACTGATAAATTTGTTAACAACAGTTGGAAAGCGCAGGCTAGAACGACTCCAGCGATTAGGGCGATAAAAAATTGCGGCCCGGAATAGAGGAGTGCTGTTTGTTCTACTGTGCTTGTAGTTGTAGTCTGTTCTACAGGGACTTGAGCCAGCAAGAACCCGATGTTATACATTTCTGGATTTATTGGCAAATTTTGATACATAGTATATGCCTCGTTAAAGGGTGGGTGCGCGCGATCGTTGGCGCGAGTTGACTAATTTATAGTTTGAGATTCGTGCCCCCAATGGCAAGCATCGCCTTATTGACGAGCTAAAGCATCCCCCTACAGTTGGAATTGTACAAATATGTCTGCGGACTACTATCACTTTAGGCAGATTTATGGTATGTCAGTTTTGTTTAATTGGTCAACTAGACTTGTTTTTAACGCAATACAGTTCACTTAAGATTGTCCGAAGAGAGGAACGAAGCAATCGCAGTATTTATACCCCGGAGATCCCCCTAAATCCCCCTTAAGAAGGGGGACTTTGAGAAGAGTCTTGTCCCCCCCTTCTTAAGGGGGGTTAGGGGGGATCTGGCCTTAGTCGCCACACATAAGACCGGCACTACGTTTGACATTTTTGTTAACACTAATTGCCATTGCCGTGTCCGGCCCCGGAGGAAACGGCATTGCCGTATCCCTACCTTTCAGGTATTATTTGAGATTCAAACAACTCGGAAATCGCTAACACCAATTAGGCTGGCATTGACTCCAGTCAAAGAAGCAACTAATTCTCCACTTCCCTTCAACTTAATCAGCGCACTGTTATTGTCCTGAGTTATTTCTAACTGATTAAAACTCAAGCCTCCAGACAATCCGAGTAAATCTTTACCCTTGACAAAATCAGCAATCAAGTCAAATCCCAGATTAGGATTTAACACAAAAGTGTCATTTCCCAAACCGCCAACTAAACTGTTATTACCCGAACCTCCAAACAAAATATCATCACCTTCGCAACCGAGAAGCGTATCGTTACCTAAGTCTCCATAAATCGAATCGTTGCCCTTACCGCCATCGATTAAATCGTTACCTTGGCCGCCATAAATGACGTTATCTAACTCACCGCCGCACAAAGTATCATCTCCCAGTTGTCCGAAGAGAGTATCATTACCTTGACTGCCGAGCATTAAATCATCTCCTTTGCCACCGTAAATTAAGTCATTTCCTTTACCGCCGTCGATAAAATCATTGCCTTCATTGCCAAAGATTAAATCATCATCTTCTTTGCCGTTAATTAAATCATTGCCCAGATTTCCATAGATAACATCCTCACCCAAACCACCAAGAATGATATCGTTTTCTTTGCCGCCAAACAGGATATCGTCTCCTTGATTGCCATCAATGAAATCATTGCCTTCATTGCCATTGAAAATATCCTTTAACTCACCGCCAAACAAGTTATCGTTGCCTTGTTTAGCATCGAAGATATTAGGGTTGTTGCTGCCAAAATATGCGTCATTTTTGGGAGTACCAATTAGCAAACCACCACCATTGATAACGTTATCAATTTGTTGGTTTGGTTGGTTAAGGTTGGGATACTCAATTTTGTCGCAAATGCAGTTTGTATCCTCTTGGTTAACAGGCGTTGGAGTCGGTACTGGTGCAGGCGTTGGAGTCGGTACTGGTGCAGGCGTTGGAGTTGGTACTGGTGCAGGCGTTGGAGTTGGCGCGGGTGCAGGGGTTGGTGTCGGTAAAGGTACAGGGTTTGATACCCGTGCAGGCGTTGGTGTTGGCGTGGGTGCAGGCGTTGGTGTTGGCGTGGGTGCAGGCGTTGGTGTTGGCGTGGGTGTAGCTGTAACTGATGCCGAAATTGGGAAATTAAAGGGATTTTCATCGCTGTCATTATTGACAAATTGCAACGTACCTGTTTTATTTCCGGCTGTGGCTGTATCGACTTGAACTTGGAAAGTTGTACTACCGCCTGCTGTGACTGTTGGGGGTAAGTTTCCGGCTAAGCTAAATCCTGTGGGTAAAGTTAGGCTGCTGAGATTTAAAACTGCTGTACCGAGATTGTTTACGGTAAAGGTTTTGTTGAGAGTTGCACCGATTAATCCACTGCCAAAATTAATCGCACTTGTTGTACCATCAGCTATATCCGTTGTGCCGTCTAATACTTGGATTTCTGGTAATGGTGTGGCTGTAACTGATGCCGAAATTGGGAAATTAAAGGGATTTTCATCGCTGTCATTATTGACAAATTGCAACGTACCTGT
>NZ_JAUBVR010000003.1:97324-197735 GCF_036705955.1 Microcoleus sp. A6-C6
TCCACTGCCAAAATTAATCGCACTTGTTGTACCATCAGCTATATCCGTTGTGCCGTCTAATACTTGGATTTCTGGTACAGATACGTTGTAAGTGACACTATTATCCGTACTGGTACTAACAGTATTGTTATTGCCTACCGTATCAGTAACCCCGTTAGCTTTGATGCTGGCAATGACGTTCCCGCTACCTGTCATGCCGTTGACTGCAACAGTGTAAACAGGGCCGCTACCTGTGATAGTGGGTGTTAATGTTCCTGTTGCTGTACTCGCAGTTAAGTCGATATCAGCAGCATCGAAACCTGTGACAGGTTCGCTAAATGTGACGGTAAAGTTGATGGGTGAAGTAGCTGTCGGGTCGGTTTGTGCTACTGCTTGATTGATGGTGACAGTGGGTACAACAGTATCAATGACTATTGCTTTAGAAGCACCTAATGAGTTAGCCGCAGCAGGTGCCGGCAGAGTCAGTGTCGCATCGTTGGTGGCGGTGTCTTTAATCGTGCCGCCGTTGAGTGCCAGGGCAGCAGTTGAGAGATAATCTAAATCTGCACTGGTGTTGCCTGTGGCTACGGTGTAGTTGAAGGTGAGGGTGTTACTACCGCTACCGCTGGCATAGTTGACTGGTGTTCCTGCGCCTCCTGTGGCTAGGGTTAGTTGCGGAGTGCCTGTGACGGTGACGGGTTCGCTGAATTGTACGGTGATGGGGATAATCTGACCGACAGTATAAGTGCCATCGGTTGTAGTTGAGGTGATGCTAGTGACTGTGGGTAGAACGCCATCGACTAATACACCCGTGGTTGCACCGACGCTGTTGAGTGTCAATATGGCGTTGGCAGTGGCCGCATTTTGAATGGTTGCACCGCCACTGAGGGTTAAGGCTGTGCCGACTGCGATGCCGTTGGTGTCTAGGTTGCCGGATGCAACTGTGTAGCGGAAAATTTGGGTGGTGTTGCTGGCCCCTGTACCGACGAGGGTGGCGTTGACAGTGCCACCAGTGTCGAGGGTGATGGGGAGGACTGCACTACCTGTGCCTTGGGTGATGGTGACTGCTTGGCTGAAGGTAACGGTGAAGTCGAGGTTTTGTCCGATTCCGTAGCTGCCGTTGGCGACTGGGGTGACACTGGTAATTGTAGGTACGGGATTAATTGTAATATCGGCGGTTTCGGTGGCGGTACTGAAAACGCTGGATGTGGTGTTGTTGGTTCGATCTGTGGTGTAATCTGCTGTGCCACCATTGGTGCCTGTAATTTGATCCCAAGCGGCAAAGGTAATAGCATTAGCAACAGTGCCGTTATAACCTGCGTTGGGCACAAATCGGATTTTGGTGTTGGCATCACTGGCTAATTGTAGGGCGTTGGTGGCTGAAACGGCTGGGGCGTTTGTCCAGGTGGTGCCGCCGTCGAGGGTGTATTGCCAACTGCCGTTAGTGGTGTCTAAGGCGGTGATGGCGATGCCTTGTGCTGCACTGGCGTTGGGATCGGTGATGCCTGCGCTGTTAGCGATAATCGTGCTGACAAGTGTGCCTGTACTGGCGCTGTCGCCTTGATTTTGGGCGCTGAGGGTGGGGGTGCCGGAATTATCTAATACGGGGGAGTCGTTGACGAGGACGCTGACGGTGGTTGCGGCGCTGGTGCCGCTAGTGTCTTTGGCGGTGTAGGTGAAGGTGTCAACGCCGTTGAAGTTGGCGTTGGGGGTGTAGAAGATTTCTCTACCGGGATCGATCGCGATCGAATTCGGATAGACATCACTATTCGCATTCGGGTTAAAGGTGGGATCGGCGGCACCTGTTGTGGGATTTAATTTGGCGATATTGTTGCGGGCACTGCCACCGATGTTGGTGAAATTGCCGCCCACTATGGGGTTGCCGCTGCTGTCACTGGCGATCGCAGAGACATCACTATTCGCATTCGGGTTGAAGGTGGGATCGGCGGCACCTGTTGTGGGATTTAATTTGGCGATTCTGTTGCGGGTAGTGCCACCGATGGTGGTGAAACCGCCGCCCACTATGGGGTTGCCGCTGCTGTCACTGGCGATCGCATAGACATCACTATTCGCATTCGGGTTGAAGGTGGGATCGGCGACACCTGTGGTGGGGTTTAATTTGGCGATTCTGTTGCGGGTACTGCCACCGATGGTGGTGAAAAAGCCGCCGACTATGGGGTTGCCGCTGCTGTCTAGGGCGATCGCTAAGACATCACTATTCGCATTCGGGTTAAAGGTGGCATCGGCGACACCTGTGGTGGGGTTTAATTTGGCTATTTTGTTGCGGGGACTGCCGCCGATGTTGTTGAAATTCCCGCCCACTATGGGGTTGCCGCTGCTGTCTAGGGCGATCGCTAAGACATCACTATTCGCATTCGGGTTGAAGGTGGGATCTACTGTCCCATCGCTATTCAATCGAGCGATTCTGTTGCGTGCAACGCCACCGATATTGGTGAAAGCACCGCCTACATAAATCCAGTCGTTAATAATAGCTGTGCCGTTGGTGGGGGGGATGGCGATGCTTTGGACATTCAGTCTGCCGGTGCCGGTGTCGTTGGCTAAAACATCGATCTGGGTGGAAGTTGGGGTGGCGCTGACCAAGAGGGCTTTGTTATCTGCCGCCCCTGTTGGTAGGGTGTAGCTGTAGTTGGGAACGTTCAGGGATTGGGTTTCTATGTTCCCGATTTTTACTTCTAATTCCCAGTCTCCGCCGGCGGCTGAATTCCCGGTTTTGTTATTCGAGGCGGCGATATTTGCGCCTGTTAATTGATGCAGCTTTTGGATGAATTGCAATCCAGTTTCTTTGGCTGCTACATTGCAGCCGTAGAGGAGAATGTCGGCATTTTTTGTTAATGCTTTCCCCCACTGTTTAATTTTGTTGCTCCATTGGGGTAAGTTCTGATTGCTTAAGGTTTCTGAGCCGAAGTGTAAAGTGCCGGGGCTACCGTGGGAGAGGATATGAATTGCTTCTATATCGCTTTGATTGGCTAAGGTGTTGGTAATTTGTTCGATGGCGCTCAAATTTTCATTTAAAATGAAAATTTGAGCGCCATCGGCGCTGTTGGTAAGGGTTTGATAATCTGGGACGGTGGAGTCTACGAAAAGGATTTGCTTAGTCATGGTAGATTACCTGATTTAGTTTTGTTTGGGATTGTCAAGATTACTCAGCTTGCAGTTGATTTTTTGCGATCAAGATGCTCAGAATTAGTTACCGTTTTGTTGCAGCGGAAATAAATACGGAAAACTCGTTATTTTTGCTCATGGATTACCACATTCGATCTATACCACGAAGGAGGCCGTGACATCGCACCCTAAATTTAAATAATCTCTCTTTGACAAGAGATTGCATTCAGCATCTGAGACGGTATCTGCTTGAAGCTGGATGTTGCATAATTTTACGGGATTATCGCTGGTTTTTTTGCAAAATCTATCTGGCGGTAGATGGCTGTGCACTGATGCTGGGAATTATATTTTGGCGAGATCGAGATTAGTGCGATCGCTATCACGGCTTCTAATGACATCGGCAATTGCTTTATGTCGCACAATGTGGTATTGTAATTGGGATAAAAAATGATGAATCAAAAAAATTGCGATCGCCCATAAGTAAGTAATGACCATAAATGCGATCGCGCCTACGATAATTTGATAATCCTGCAATTCTCAATTACCAGCCAAACAATCTAATTGTGCTTGCATTTGATTTGTCACTAAATCGAAACAAGCATCAACATAATCGCGATCGCCCGCCGCCTCCTTACCGTACCTCTCAAATACAATCGGTTTGCACACGCGAGTCCGAATCTGCACGGGTAAAGGCAGATGTGGCAAAGGCCCAATACCCAACCCCCAAGGCAATCCCAAATACACCGGAAACACCACCGGATCGATGCCAAACAACCACGGCATCCCCAATTCATGCAATTGCTTAACTTCTTCGTACAAATCCGCCAAAACTATTAAAGTATCGTGGGCACCGTGGGATATAATTGGTACAATTGGCACTTCTTCTCGCAATGCTAATTTAATAAATCCCTTGCGTCCAGCAAAGTAGATTTTATTGCGTAAGTGATAGGGGCGAAAAGTATCTTCTGCGCCACCCGGATAGACGAGAACCGGGGCATTTTTTCGCAAAGCTGCGATCGCCATTTTAGGATGCGCCTTGATCGCGCCACACCGAACCGCCATGCTAGCAATCTCTGGCGAAACCTTCCAAACCGTGGGGTGCATCAATCCATAGGCCAAGCGTTCCGTACCGTACCTGTGGAACCATTCGTATAGGAACATAAACATATCAGGAGCGGCGATTCCTCCGTTGTGAGAGCCGACAACGAGCATTTTTCCGCTCGCTGGGACGTGGTGCCAGCCGTCGCTTTGTACGCGAAAATAGTAGCGGTACAGCCATTCCCAGATTGGCAGCAAAAGTTGAATGAAGTCGGGATTGCGATCGTCTAAGGATAAACCGTCCAAGCGAGAGGTTTGACTGTGGTTGCTGGGAGTGGATGCAGGATGTTTCATTGATTGGTGCTTAAGTGCGATCGGCAGAAAAAAGTTATCTTAAGTAATCACTAATCACAATTCAAGAGAAAAGTCAACACAGTTTCATCAATTCCCTTGAGTTTAAGCGGCTTATATTTAACAATTCGATCCTCCTCAACATAATCTGCAACCGCCGCCGAAATTAGCACAGTATTTGGTTCCGCCACCTCTTGCAAACGGGCAGCAATATTCACACTTGGCCCGATCGCAGTATAGTCCGATCGCTCCGGCCCACCAAACATCCCCACCACCGCAGTACCCTGATGAATTCCGCAGCGAAACCGCACCGGAGGCACCCCATTATCCCCAACAATTCCCTGCTCCATCCAGCGCTCGTTAAGCTCCTTGAGAGCTCGCAGCATTTGCCTTGCAGCAGCTATAGCGCGGCGTACTTGCTCATTCGGCGTTAGTTCCTCCGGCGCGCCAAAGAAAGCCATTACCGCATCTCCCACAAACTTGTCCACCGTACCACCGCTGTCAAAAATAGCCTTAGTCATTGCCGCCAAATATTCATTCAAAAGCTCAGCTACCCGGCGCGAGCGCAGCGTATTTGCCATTTCAGTAAAACCGACAATATCGCTAAACAAAATAGTAATCAATCGCGGTTCCGGGCGCAAATCCAAGGCCAAATCTCCAGCCGCTGCGGCCTTCACCATCGAAGGCGGCAAAAATCGGCGCAGCACCGACTCAGTTAAATAACTGTTTAACTGCTGCACTCGGCGCTCGTTTTGTTTGAGAGCGATCAAATTCCGCACTTCTGCCAACAATTCGCGATCGTTAAAAGGCTTAGACAAATAAGCATCAGCACCCCGTTCTACTCCTTCAATTCGAGTATCTTCGTCAGCTTTCGCCGTTAGCAAAATTACCGGAGTTCCCTTCAATTCTTCATCCTGTCGAATCATCCGAATCAAATCCAAACCCGAAATTAAAGGCATCATTAAATCCGTGACAATTAAATCCGGTCTGCGGTTTTTGGCCACGGCAAATCCTTCTTGTCCGTTGCGAGCGAGCAAAACTGCAAAGCCGGAATTTTGGAGAATTCCCGACACATAAAAGCGCAAATCTGGATTATCGTCAACAACCAAAACCGTGCCGGCTGCTGTTTCTGAACTTACCGGTTGGATCGCCTCAAAACTCTCATTGGCAAATTCAGCATCAGACAAATCACCTTCCACATCTGCCAGTTCCACCGCAGCTTTTGATGAGTGAAACTCCGCAGGTATTTCTAGTACCCGTTCCGGGGGCAAGTGAGTCGAACCGAAGTGCAGCCAGACGGTAAAAGTAGTACCTTCGCCGTAAACTGACTCCACGGAAATTTGACCGCCGTGGAGTTCGACTAATTCTTTGACAAGGGCCAAACCCAAACCGCTGCCTTCGTAGGAACGGTTGGCAGAACCTTCGGCTTGGCGAAAACGCTCGAACAAATAGGGAATTTGTTCGGTGCGAATGCCGATGCCGGTGTCTTTTACTTGCAGCAAGCAATGAGCGCCTGCGGGTTCAACTGTCAGGGTGATTGTTCCGCCTTCTGGGGTAAATTTGACAGCATTTGATAGCAAGTTGTAAATAACTTTGTCAAATCTTTCAATATCCAAATAAAGTAAAGGACATTCTTGCAGTTGGGTAATTAATTGCAGTCCTTTTTTATCGCAGTAGGCGCGGAACGACTCTGCGGTAGAGTAACAGAAACTGACTAAATCGCAGGGGCGAAAACTTGGCTGCATCCGTCCAGCATCGAGTCGCTGCAAGTCCAGCAATTGATTTACCAAGCGCAGGAGACGGCGCGAATTACGCAAAGCTATTACCGCTTGTTCGTAGGGTAAGTCTTCTTGGCGGCTGCAAGCTGATTCTAGGGGGCCGATGGTTAGTGTTAGAGGTGTGCGGAATTCGTGGGAGATATTTTGGAAAAATTCGGTTTTGAGCCGATCGGCTTCTAGGAGCCGTTCTGCCTGCTGTCTGGTAGTCTGGTAGAGGCGCGACTGCTGCACGGCTAAAGCAGCTTGAGTTGCGACTATTTGAGCCAGGTCAATGTCTGAGAGTTTCCAGTGGCGGATGGTGTGATTTTGGCGCAGGGAAATGCTGCCGATGATTTGGCCTTCGGAGATTAAGGGAACGACTAACAGGGCGCGGGCTGGCGATCGCACTTGCAGTTCTGTAACATTCATATCGGGGTGTTCGTCGAGGTCTTCGATCGCCACCGGCTCTTTTGATACCATAACTTGCAGCAGCACCGGATTGCCCCGAATCGGCACCAAAGATTGCGGCAAGGAAGGATGGGCAAAAACCCAGCCACCAGCGTTCGCAGCAGCACTCTCAGCAGCAGTTTCAGGGCCAGGAGGGTTCGCAACTACCTCTGGATTGTCAATAAAACCCGGTTCTACAGCCACGATATCCGTATGTGTGTCGTAGAGCCCGACGCACTGGACGTATTCATCATCTTCTGTCCACAGAGATAGGGCGCAGCCGTCAACTTGCAAAGCTTGGCCTAGTTGTTGAGTAATGGCTGCAAAAATATTTTGGGGGTCGAGGCTCGATCGAATTGCCGTAGTAATAGTATTGACTAAAGCCTCGCGCTTGGCCAGCGCCCGCACCTTTTCGTAAGCCCTCGCTTGAGAAAGCGCCAAAGCAGCTTGGTCGGCCACCGTAATTACCAACTGTACCTCATGGTCTTGCCACTGGCGCGGTCGATCGAATTGGTGCAGCGCCAAGACTGCCATCAGTTCCATTTTATAAAACAGGGGTACCATCAAGCTCGATCGAATATTCGCAGCTTGGTAAGCCTGCAATCGCCGCTGATTGTCCCAGTTTAAAACTCTCTCATCAGTTTGAGCATCTTGAATCACCTCCACATCCAGAGTTTTCCAAACCAAATCCGCCAGCAAATCCGGCGCAAGTCCAGAATCATCTAGGGGTATGGCTTCCGGCGCATGGTAAACGAACTGTTCATCAGCCGCCCGGCCGTCTTGGAAAGGTCGCAGCAGACAGCAACTCACCTCAAACATCTGCCCTACGCTTTCCACAATTCTTTGCAGCATTTGCTGGTAATTGGGAGCCGATCGAATAGTATTAGTAACGGCATAAAGCAGCGATTCTTGCGAGAGAGCCCTACGCAGCTCATTCGTGCGCGCTTTCAGGACATTGTGAGTATCAACAGCTTGACTGACAAGAACCCTGAGTTCTTCAGCATCCCAAGGCTTGGTAACGTATTTGAATACTTTGCCAGCATTAATCGCTTCAACTAAATCTTCAACATCCGTATAGCCAGTTAAAATAATTCGGATCACATCGGGGTATTGAGCCGCCGTCAGGCTGAGAAACTCCGTACCGCTCATTTTTGGCATTCGCTGGTCGGAAATAATCACAGCAACTTCTCCCGCTTTTGCCAAAATTTCAAGGGCGGCGGGGCCAGATTCGGCTCTGAGCACTTTGTAGTCTCGATGGAAGGTGCGGTAAAGCAAGTCGAGGTTATCCGGTTCGTCATCGACGATCAGAATTTTTAGCTTAGGATTTGATTGGGAATTCATGCACCGTTCTCCTGTGCCCCGGGGCAGTTCGATTTAATAAGTCTGATGAAAGGAAGAATTCGCGGGTTTCAATTGCTGAAGTCACAATAATTAGTGAATCTGAAGTTGTTGTGACTGTGCCGAAGCAAGCATCAACCTTGATGTTCGATGTCTGGGTTTTCAATTTGGAATTCTTCTGATTCATAGTTGTCTCTCGTGCACCCCAATTTTATTATTTAATGATATTCAGATAAACTCGTCTTGCGGGAAGTGTCCTTGACCTCTCACCTCTATCCTGATCGTGGAAACACGAATCGGGCACTTTTAACTGCCGTCTGGACATCTCATAATACATAGAAATAACCGTCCTGATTGTGAGTTGATTTACCAATTTTATGTGCTATTTTCGCTCCTTTGCCTGTTGTATTTGGTGTGTGAAAACTGTCTGTAGCACGATACAAGAGAGAAACAACATCTTCCCCTGTGTTTTTTCTGCCTAGATGACAGCAACTTTAACATTTCCCCTGATGATATGGCTTTCCTCTCCCGCGCCTGTGCCCCAGACTGATATTCGGGGGTGGCCCACAGACAACACAGGCGGGGAAGTGCGAGTGACGCAATTGCTGTACCATTTTAGTAAGACTGGCACTTTTTGGGCCTCGTGCAGACCTTCGAGAAGCCAATTACTGCGGCGAAACACCGCACTCTTGAGCATCCATCTGTTAATCTTAGCTAGGGATGTACTCTGTGGAAACCGATCGATCAACTCGATCGAAGTTTTGAAGGTCTCGATCGCGCGCAGCACAGTATCGCAGCACAAGACCTAGCCCCCCGGCGCAACAGGTAAGGCCAGTTCGCGAGGGGACGGGATTGCCTAGCACTGCTGAAAGCTGGGTTGTCTGGCTCTGGGGCTGGTGGCCAACATCCCACCTGCGATCATGCCCGGTATTAGTCTGGCAGATAGTTGAGTTGGTCAATTACCACTGGATGGATAAATTATATTCGATCGGGTATTTCCGCAAGCAGAGAGCGGTAGGCTTCCGGGAATCAGACGTTAAAACCTTTTTGATTGTTTTTAATAAGTTTCCCGCTACCCACAAATCTAGTATTAGGGGATAGGTTTTGATTGGCAATAAATTTAGTTTAAAATGCTGAATATTTCCAATTTACATCAGATAATAGTTAAAGTCAAGCACAAAAAAAATGTGATTTAATCGAGTTCATAAACTATGCCTATAAGTTATACCATTTTAAATTTGAGATTTGAGATTTGAGATTTGAAATGAGCAATGACTGATGAATATCATGGTTGGGAGTTCGTCTAAAGTTACATTCTTTTTTGGAAAGTGATATTACTTAACAGTTGACAGTTGACAGTTGACAGATGAGTGCGAAGTTTTTAGGCAGGGGCTTAAATCCCCTGCCTAAAAACAATCCACCTAAAGGTGGGGGCTTAAATCTCCTGTGATGCAGGTTATCACCAGAAGTGAAATTTCTCAGATGGGCAGATCGGAACCCGCGTATAAAAATTAATATAGTGACCTGGAATTGTGAATCCTTCCTTTTTTTCCTCACCTTCTCACCAACAACAAACTCCCGGACTTTCTGGGTTTTCGATCCGGGTGGCTGCGTCGAACGACTTGACACAGCTAGCCGATATTTTGGCAATGAGTTTTCACTCCCGCGAGGGGTTTGTAGAATGGGTGTATCCGGTGTTGCGTTTGGGCATTTACGAAGATTTAAAAAATCGACTGCGTTCTAAGGCAGAACACTACATTTGTCTCGTTGCTGAGCTAGTCTCGCGGGAGTCAGGAATGCAGAATTATCGATCGCACCAAACTCAGTCTATAGCAGGAACAATAGAAATGGCTCTGCGTTCTCGATTCCCTTGGCAAATCCCGAATTCAGACTATCCTTACTTGTCAAATTTAGCAGTTCACCCAGAGTATCGGCGGCAGGGAGTTGCTCAACAATTGCTCAACAACTGCGAGGATACAGCCAGAGAATGGGGATTTTCCGAGATTTACCTCCACGTTTTGGAAAATAATCACGCGGCGCGACAATTGTACTATCAAGCCGGCTATCGCTTGCAACAGGTGGATTGGCATTGGACTTATTGGCTGTTCGGCCAGCCGCGCCGGCTGTTTTTACGCAAGCAGATTTCGCTCTCATCAACTCAGTATGGGTAGTGGTACAGAAATAAGGCTTTTCGCACGCTCAATCGTCATGCAGAAAGAGTTGTATCGAATTGCATCATTGAAGAAAGTAGGACTACCCAATTTCTACCTGCTGCTTCACTTCTAGTTCAACTTGAGCCTCAACAAATGTAGTATAAATGGGAATATCCGATCTTATTGCTTCAAAGCTAATAACCAGAGAATAGGATGCTTCAGCATCTGGATCGTTATTCCAACCTTCATGTCCAACTACTGCAATGCAGAATGCTTCTGTGAGTTCAAATGACTTGACAACACTCCAATCCTTTTGAACAGTTCCCGCGCTTCTAGAGACACCATCAATTTTTCCATAGTTTTTGGCTCTTTTACCAATAGTCCACCTAAAACCTCCCTCTCCCTTTTCTGAATTCTCTGTAGCATCATACTCTTTTAAAATTCTAGCCAAAAACTTTTCTGGATCTTCTCCCTTTTTGCTACAATCCCAATCGAGCCAAGTTGAAAGATATTTTCGGCGATTTCTACGAGTTCGACGCGGTTGTGCTTTGTAAGACAGAGTAACTTCTACCAGAATCTCATGTTCTTCTCCCTGAGTCCGCAATTCTTCTGGCAATTGTACTTGATAAACATGAGCTTGTCTGGCTTTGATATGACGGTTTCCTCTGGTAATCAAAGTGATACGATTGGGAGAATTACCTAAAGCGCGATCGAGATTTGGAATGCCATAACCAATTTGACGAATAACGTGTAGCTTCTTCACATTATCTGCCATCGTCCACTCTGGCCATCTGGCCGATTGCACTATCAGCGCACGATACAAAAGGCAACTCTCATCAGGTAACTCAGCAGCAATACACGCAGCAATATGACTTACTTTTGGTGTCGCAAATGATGTTCCAACATTGTCAGAAGCAACGGCTGGCCCACCCTTCAAAGTCGATCGCACTAATTCAGGACAAACTTCTTTAGGATGAGTAAGATTAGGTGGTGTACCTTCATCTTTTACGAAATCTCCACCATATTCAACTACTTCGGGCTTAATAGTTTCCCAAATTCCAAATCCAGAGCATGAAAAAGCTGAGGGTTTATCCTTCTGTGAGATGGAAGAAGAGGATAGTGTATGATAAGAAGCTAGAGAAATTGAGCCAACAGTTAAGGCTTGAAAGCTTTGTGCAGGGTTAGCAATTCTACAAGAATCTTCTAAAAGATAATCGGGACACAGCCGATTTGCAGCAAGATGCTCTTGGACAGATAATCTTGTAGATCCTATTCTGCCATTTAAGGGTAAATTACCTGCTGCTACAATCAATAGGATATCCTTTTCCCATGTCAAATTATCAATCCCTGCCGCCCAAGCACTCATATATTGTGTGCGGCACGGAACAGACCCAGTGATAGAATGGTTGAAAATTCTTGTTTTTGTTTTACTGTGATAAAACTCCACAATATCACCTAGTAAGTTGGGTGGAAATAGCTGTGTAGGTAGTTGACACTTAGCATCAAGGATTCTCGCATTTTGAATCCAGCAAACAGCTTTTTCGTTTCCAGTACGAGGTATCGTGATGGGGTAAAGGACTGCACCAGCTACTCTTGTTCCGTGTCCGCCATGAACATAGTCAGCAGTTTTCTCAGTTTCTCCTGGAACCCAAGACCTTGAATTGCCTGAATCAATTGCTGCCTTTAGAAGAGAATGACTCTCTTGAATACCACTATCTATAACGCATACGTTAGGAGCCTTTGATTCGGGCGGTTGTAATTCAAAAGGAGGAGTATCAACATCAGATAAATTTTCCCGCTCAACGAACTCAGCAACCTCATCAGGCCAACTCACATCAAAAATATAGGGGAAATTGAAAACTAAGTCTTTTAGTCCCTTGCCAGAAATTTGAATGCGGCAGGAAAAACTATCTGGTAGTTGAGAAGATTTAGGAATAGCTCCATCCACAATATTTAAAATCTCTCCCCGATAAGCTTGGACAAATTCCGTAAACTCATCTTCTCTTTGCGACTTGATATCATCCCATTGCTGGTAATTTAAATCACGTTTTTTACTCCATCTGGTGAATCTTTGAATAAATTTTTCATTACTTTCATTAGGCTTTATTTCTGGGCAATCAGGCAATTGTGACTTAGTTCCTAGACAAGCGATGCCTAGATCCACAGTATATATTCGATCATCTCTAATTTGCTCCCATTCATTAAGTATTTCTGGTGAAAGGATGTACTCAGGTCGCTTAATTCCATCAACAATATCCCATATTCCTGGAACTTTACCACCACCTCGCTCAGCATTAATAAAATTTTCTATCTTTTTTTGTAGTTCACTAAAGTCTGTATCATCAGCAGAAGCACCAATAATATATCCATTTTCTAATTCAGCAATTACCTCAATGCCATATTTTCTGAGATCCTCTAAATCGAATGCAATAGGGTCAATCTGTAAAATGATAGGTATAGCTTTTTCCGGCAGTGGTGGCTTTTCCTCTTCCTCTCTTTTTTCTTGATTATTTTGCCAATTCAAAATTAACGAGTCTAACGAAGTCTTTAATCTACTTCCATGTCCTTGCCGATTGCTAGCATTTGCTGATGTTATTGGATTTGGTTTTCCTCCTCCGTTTTGAGGGGCAGCAATTCCTTCTCTTACAATTTTTAGTTGAATATGTGGAAATCTATCAGAACGTTCAACCATTTAGTTCTCCCAACACCAAAAATTAAGTTTATGTTACCTTGATTTCTTTAATTGCTTCTTGCAAATGTTCGTGAATGACTAGCTCCTCTCGCTCAAGAATTGCCCGTTTAGCAGCATCTTGTGCAACCCTCACGGCTTGAGCAGCAGAAAAATCTCTCATCATATCAACGATCGCAGGCCAGTCGATCGAGCCAACTTCAATGGCAGATAGTGTTTCCTTTAAGATAAATTCTAACTCTTTTTTCCCCGGTTTGGGTACTTCAATCAAATCATCAAAACGCCTCCAGAGTGCAGTATCAAGAGATTTATTCAGGTTAGTAGCTGCTACAAGAAGACCCGATGTCGGTTCATATTCATCCAAGATTTGCAGAAATGTATTGACGACGCGCTTCATTTCTCCTACTTCCTGATAATCTTCTCTTGACTTAGCAATTGAGTCGCATTCATCAAGAAACAACAAGCAGGGATTTTTTGACGCATCCTCAAAAACAACTCTCAAGTTGCTCGCAGTTTCTCCTAAAAAAGATGATACCATTGCATCAAATCGAACTTTCAGAAGTGGTAAACCTGTATTCCAAGCTAAACGTTCTGCTCCCAGTGTTTTGCCACAGCCGGGGAGACCATACAGCAGAATTTTTTGCCTGTAGCGGAGCCCGTGATGAGCAAGCCTATCTCTTGCTGCATACTCGCGCTCAATTCGCTGGAAACGTTTCTCAATAACTTCAGGCAGTACCATGTGATGCCGCAGTTTTTCTCTTGGTATGACAGTAACTAAAGGAAGATTAAATCGCTTACTGGTTGGCAGCTCACTTAGGGCTTGTAGGCTTTTTGGTACTGCCGAAGTAGATGAGCTTTTGGAGGTAGATTTCTCTTTCTGGCTCTTCTTCGTAATATTCTCTAATTGGTCTGCTAGGAGCGTGTGTCCCTTTTTGCGTTCTTCCTCGATAACTAGATATGTCAATTTGTCGATCGCCTCTGTGTCGGAACTGGCGATCGCTTTAAATAGCCTTTTAAGAACTTCTGCTTTCATAGCGCCTCTCACTATAGTAGAGAGTACACTACTAATGATAACTTGATTTATTAATCAACGTACAAAATCAATTAAATTAGGTGGGGGCTTGCGCCCTCACCTAATTTAGAGATGATTAGGTAGGGGCTTGCACCCTCACCTAGTCTACAGATGATTAATAATCGAAGTCGCCGCCGCCCATGCCGCCGCCGCCGCCAGAAGCAGCGCCTTCTTTGGGTTCGGGCTTGTCAACAACGATGCACTCGGTTGTCAACACCATGCCGGCAATAGATGCAGCATTTTGCAGAGCAGAACGAGTTACCTTAGCTGGGTCAACGATACCAGCTTCAAACATATCGACAAACTCATTTGTCGCTGCGTTGAAACCGACGTTGAACGGCTTTTCTTTGACGCGCTCAGCAATGACAGCGCCATTCAAACCAGCGTTTTCAGCAATGCGCTTCAGAGGAGCAGCCAGAGCCCGTGCCACAATCAAAGCACCGGTCAATTCTTCGCCCTTCAGATTGGCGTTCGCCCACTCTTCCAATTGAGGAGTTAGGTGAGCCAAAGTTGTACCGCCGCCGGGGACGATGCCTTCTTCGACAGCAGCTTTGGTGGCGTTGATTGCATCTTCAAGACGCAATTTGCGATCCTTCATTTCGGTTTCGGTAGCTGCGCCGACTTTGATGACTGCGACGCCGCCAGCCAATTTGGCCAAACGTTCTTGCAGCTTTTCTTTGTCGTAGGAAGATTCGGTTTCGTCCATTTGACGACGAATTTGTTCGCAACGCGACTTGACGGCGACTTCGTTACCTTCGGCAACAATTGTGGTGCTGTCTTTGGTGATGGTGACGCGGCGAGCTTTGCCGATCATTTCGAGCTTGGTATTTTCCAGTTTCAAACCGGCGTCTTCGGTGATTAGTTGACCGCCGGTCAATACGGCGATATCTTCTAACATGGCTTTGCGTCGATCGCCAAAACCAGGTGCTTTCACAGCAGTCACGTTCAACACACCGCGCAGCTTGTTGACAACGAGAGTAGCTAAAGCTTCTTTCTCAATGTCTTCTGCAATGATCAGCAGCGGGCGGCCGGAACGAGCTACTTGTTCGAGCACGGGTACTAAATCCTGTACCATACCGATTTTTTTGTCGGTCAGCAAGATGAAGGGTTCTTCTAGAACTGCTTCCATCCGTTCGGTGTCGGTGACGAAGTAGGGAGAAATGTAGCCTTTGTCGAAGCGCATCCCTTCGGTGATTTCGAGTTCGGTGGTCATAGACTTCCCTTCTTCCAGGGAAATTACGCCTTCCTTGCCCACTTTGTCCATTGCGTTGGCAATCATTTGGCCGACTTCATCGTCGTTACCAGCAGAGATTGAGCCTACTTGAGCGATGGATTTGGAATCTACTACTTGTTTGGCGTGTTCGGCAATTTTTTCTACCAAGAAGCCGGTTGCTTTGTCAACACCGCGTTTGAGGGCGATCGCATTTGCGCCGGCTGCTACGTTCCGCAGGCCTTCTTTGACCATTGCGTGAGCTAGAACAGTAGCTGTTGTGGTACCGTCGCCTGCTGCGTCGTTGGTTTTGGAGGCTGCTTGACGGATCAAGGCAACGCCTGTATTTTCTACATGGTCTTCTAGTTCGATTTCTTTGGCGATGGTAACACCGTCATTGACGATTTGAGGAGCGCCAAATTTCTTTTCGAGAACCACGTTACGGCCTTTGGGGCCGAGGGTTACTGCTACTGCTTCGGCGAGAATGTCCATACCGCGTTCGAGGGCGCGACGTGCATTTTCGTTATAGATGATGCGCTTAGCCATAGTTTTTGGGGATGATAGGGTTTGAGATTTGGGATTGGGGGGTGGATGTTAGTCATTTGTCCTGTGTCATTAGTTGTTTGGCGGCGTTCGCTTTAAACTAATGACTGATGACTAATGATTGATGACTAATGATTAATTAGTTAACGATCGCCAGAATGTCTTTTTCGGCTAGCAAGACGTATTCGTCGGTGCCGAGTTTGATGTCGGTGCCTGCGTACTTCGAGTAGAGAACTTTGTCGCCGACTTTGACTTCCATTTCCACGCGCTTGCCGTCGTCATTGCGCTTGCCGGGGCCCACGGCCGCGACTTCGCCTACTTGGGGCTTTTCCTTTGCTGTGTCGGGCAGAAGGATGCCGCCGGCGGTTTTTTCTTCGCTAGCGCTTACTTTCACGAACACGCGCTCGCCTAAAGGTTTAACGGTAGAAACACTCAGTGATACTGCTGCCATAAATAAATCTCCAGATTACAGTTCCTAGTCAGTTAGCCGTTCGGAGTCGCTCTGAAAGCAACAGCCGACTGCTTACTACTGACATATTAGCACTCTCGACTCCTGAGTGCTAATTTAGCTTTAGTTAGGGGCGATCGCAACTTATCTGTCTGTACGGGTTCCCGAACCGAGAATGAGTGGAAGGGGCTGAAATGGGGACAGGGAGAGCGGGAGAGTGGGAGAGTGGGAGAGTGGTGATGACTTTCGATCGCCGAAAAATTAGTGTTGACAAATGAATATAATGACAAAAAATCAGGATGAATCTTGCAGCCAAGGCTTGAGGGCTTGTGTCAAAAGCCTGGGAATCGATCGAATTGATCGACATATTTTTATCTGCGCCGACCAAACCGTACCCAAGTGTTGCGATCGAGAAAGCAGTCTGGTGGCTTGGAATTACTTAAAAAAACGCTTGCAAGAATTGGGGTTGGACAAGCCAAATCCCGATCGGCCGAGCTGCATTTTTCGGACTAAAGCCAACTGCCTGCGAGTGTGCTCGTCTGGCCCGATTATGGTAGTGTATCCAGACGGAGTGTGGTACCGCGATGTTACGCCCCCCGTCATCGAGAGAATTATTCAGGAACATCTCCTAAACTCAAAGGTGGTTGAAGAATACGCTTTTTTAACTCATCCTTTGCCGGAGCCTGCTGAGGCGAAAGCAAATATTTAACGATAGCGCTGTGAAAAAGCACAGCATGATAAGTAAGGTGTTAGCTTTAACGCGGTAAAGTAGAGAGCGTGAGCGCGTTGTTCGATCGCACCTGAGTCGCGATCGAACAACTGTAGTTTCCTGTCTTTGTCTGGTAGTCCTGCTTCTCGCTTTGGTTTTTTTTAGGAGGTACATCGAAGTAGTTCGATCGCCCTCTGGCGAAAGTTTACCCAAAAGTTTCTCAGTAGCGGACATCAGGCAGTTTGCCAAACTACACTATAAATAGTTAAATACGTAAGTAGGGAGCCTGCTTAAATTTCTCTATATCAGAAGTATCATTTAAAACCGGGGCATCAACTTGTAATTGAACCGATCGAGATTAAATATTTAACTTGGACTCTCTAGCAGGAGTCTTCCATCAATCAAGGCCGATCGTGACGACGGGCGATCGTCCATTACAGGTTTTGGCTCCGTTCCCAGTCGCAAGACATTCACAAACGGGCATCGAACACTGGTTGGGAAGCGGTAATACCCGCCCCGCTTTCCCCTCGCCACCATCCCTTCACCCCACCGCAGTCCTCCACCCCCAGCCGGGGTGACAGGGGACTGACGGCAAAAACAGGAGTGAAAACAAGGAATTGTGCGGGATACTTTAGCGGGAAAAAGCATGAAGGACAATAATTCAGGAGACCAAAAACGGCTGATGCTGGTTGACGACGACCCAAACTTGATCTTGCTAGTCAAAGATTACTTAGAATTTCGGGGTTACAACGTCTTTACAGCAGAAAACGGCAGACACGCTCTAGAAAAACTCGAACAAGAAGTCCCCGATTTGATCATCTGTGATGTGATGATGCCGGAAATGGACGGGTACACTTTAGTCAAACACATCAGAGAAGACCCTCGCACGAGCTGGATTCCAGTTCTTTTCTTGTCGGCCAAAGGTCAAAGTTCCGATCGAGTAAAAGGCTTGAGCACAGGGGCTGACGTTTATATAGTCAAGCCTTTTGAACCGGAAGAACTGGTAGCCCAAGTAGAATCTTCTCTGAAAGCAGCATCCCGCTTGATTCGCCACTCAAATCCAGGTATTGAGAGCGGCCCGAAAATTAAGGCGCGCCGCAATGTCGAATTGACTCCCACGGAGTTAAAGGTGGTACAGTTGCTAGCCCAGGGTATGGCAAACCGCCAGATCGCAGAGGTGATGAATGTCAGCCAGCGGACGATAGAGAGCCACGTTAGTAATATGTTGGGCAAAACAGGTTTGCACAACCGGACAGAGTTAGCTCGCTGGGCCCTGGAAAGCAAAAAGGCTTGATCCTAGACCCTCTGCTATCAGATCAGGGGAGCATTCATCGACTGCAATGGGCTGCTGTATCCCAGCCTGCTGGGCGGTACGTCGGTAGTTGGAAGCCCTATTAACCTTGACACCGCAGTCGCCCTGGAGTTACTGGGCGTCGGGTTTGATCGGGGCCTGTCGATGGAATCCAAGCAGCCTTCAAAGAACCCTCTGGCGGTAGAGCCGAAAATATGAAATACTGAGGGGATAGAGTTTTCTGAAGTTTAATCTATTGCCTCAGTTAGCTCCATATTGCTAAAATGTGATATTTAGATTAATTTCTTTCTACAATTATTAGGTCTAAGTTCTATGACAAACTTAATGAACCGCCTTTCTATTTTTGTGGACGGGAACAATATGTTCTACGCTCAACAAAAGAACGGTTGGTTTTTTGATCCACGCAGGGTGCTCGAATATTTCAAAACTTCGCAGCCGAATGTCATCTTGATTAATGCTTTCTGGTATACGGGTTTGAAAGACCCGCAAGATCAAAGGGGATTTCGAGATGCTTTGATTAGTCTTGGTTACACGGTTCGCACTAAGATTCTTAAGGAATATTACGATGATGCTTCGGGCCGATATTCTCAAAAGGCTAATTTAGACATCGAGATTGTGGTTGATATGTTTAATACGGTGGATCAGTACGACCAAGTTGTGCTGTTTAGCGGAGATGGGGATTTTGAGCGGGCTATAGAGCTACTGCGATCGAAAAATACTCATATTACTGTGGTATCCACCGAAGGCATGATTGCTAGAGAATTGCGAAATGCTACTGATAGGTATATCGACCTAAATGAAATTCGGGAACATATCGAAAAGATGGATTATTAGTCAGTTGACAGTTGACGGTTGACAGTTGACAGTTGACAGTTGACAGGGAAGCAGTACGATTTCATTAGTCATTAGTTATTAGTTATTAGTCAGCAGTCAGCAGTCAGCAGTCAGCAGTCAGCAGTCAGCAGTCAGCAGTCAGGCGTTATGGGTTGTTAATTATTAATTATTCGTTATGGGCGCGAAACACAAGACTGGTGACTGGTACTAATTGCCCAGAACAGCGGACAAGTAAAAATCAGGAGAACACTTTTTTAGAGCTATGAAAACTCAACCAAGTCAAGACCGGATTATTATTTTCGATACGACTTTGCGGGACGGAGAACAATCTCCGGGTGCATCTCTGAATGTGGATGAAAAGCTGACTATTGCTCGCCAGTTAGCAAGATTGGGCGTGGATGTGATTGAAGCTGGTTTTCCTTTCACCAGCACGGGAGATTTTGAGGCTGTCCAAAAAATAGCCCGATCGGTTGGTACGGAAAATGGGCCGAGAATTTGCGGTTTGGCAAGGGCGAGAAAGCCGGATATTAAAACAGCAGCCGAAGCTCTGAAACCAGCCGTAAATTCGCGTATTCATACGTTTCTGGCTACGTCTGATATTCACTTGGAGTATAAGCTGAAAAAGACGCGGGCTGAGATTCTGGAAATTGTGCCGGAAATGGTGGCCTACGCTAAGTCTTTTGTGGATGATGTGGAGTTTTCGCCGGAAGATGCTTGTCGTTCGGAACCGGAGTTTTTGTATCAAGTTCTGGAACGGGCGATCGCAGCCGGTGCAACTACTGTTAATATTCCCGATACTGTGGGCTACACTACTCCGAGTGAGTTTGGGGCTTTGATTCGGGGAATTAAGGAAAATGTGCCGAATATCGATCGCGCAATTATTTCGGTTCACGGTCACAATGACTTAGGATTGGCTGTTGCTAACTTTTTGGAAGCTGTGAAAAATGGCGCCAGACAGTTAGAATGCACGATTAATGGTATTGGCGAACGGGCGGGAAATGCGGCTTTGGAAGAGTTGGTAATGGCGCTTTACGTGCGCCGCCAATATTTTAATCCGTTCTTGGGCCGGCCTGCGGATTCTGACGAACCGCTGACAAATATTGACTCGCGCCAAATTTACAAAACTTCCCGCTTGGTTTCCAATTTAACGGGAATGTTGGTGCAGCCAAATAAGGCGATAGTCGGGGCCAATGCTTTCGCCCACGAGTCGGGAATTCACCAAGACGGGGTGCTGAAAAATAAGCTGACATACGAGATTATGGACGCTGAGTCGATCGGCTTAACGGAAAATCAAATCGTATTAGGCAAATTATCCGGCCGCCACGCATTTCACACTCGCTTGAAAGAGTTGGGTTTTGAAATGGCCGACGATGAGCTGAATAAGGCTTTTGTCAAGTTTAAGGATTTGGCGGACAAGAAAAAAGAGATTACTGATTGGGATTTGGAGGCGATCGCCAATAACGAAGTCCACCAAGCGCCGGAACTTTTCCGGTTAGAATTGGTGCAGGTTTCCTGTGGCGACAAATCTCGCCCGACAGCAACCGTCACGGTGCGGAATCCGGCGGGGGAAGAATTGACCGATGCTGCGATCGGCACTGGCCCCGTGGATGCCATTTACAGGGCCATTAACCGCGTGGTAAATGTACCGAACGAGTTGATCGAGTTTTCTGTACAATCGGTGACAGCGGGCATAGATGCGATCGGCGAAGTAACAATCCGCTTACGTCATGAAGGCAAAGTATTTTCTGGACACTCAGCAAATACCGACATCATCGTAGCCTCCGCAGAAGCATACATCAGCGCCTTAAATCGCCTGTATCAAGTCTTGCAAGCTAATACTGAAAAATTCTCCGAAAAGCCAACTCAGATCAGAAATGAAGTTGTTGCAGAAGCACAGCGCTGATAAATTGATTATCAGCCATCTTGCTTAAAACAAACCGCAGACGAACCCAGAGGAAAGCAGATAAATATCAATTAATCTGCGTTAATCGACGTTCATCTGCGGTTTAAAATTAATTATGTCATTAATAACAAACCCTTAAAAAATGCAAGAAGAAACTTTAAAAAAAGAGCGACAATTCCACGATGCTTGGGCATCTACCATCGACATTGACGGCATTCGAGTCAATGATTACTTTGAAGCTTGTACCGCCCCGGAAAATAGATTTATCCTCAAACAAATGGGCGATATTACAGGTAAACGCCTGTTAGATTTAGGCTGCGGCGCGGGGGAAAATAGCGTTTATTTTGCTAAAAAAGGCGCGCATTGTGTAGCCGCAGACTATTCTCAGGGCATGGTAGATGTAGCCCTGAAATTGGCAGAAAAAAACGGCGTTATCATAGAAGGTTGCACTGTCAATGCAATGGCGCTAGATTTCCCGGATAACTGTTTTGATATTGTTTACGCTTCTAACTTGCTGCACCATTTACCGGAACCAGAAAAGGCAATTCGCGAAATGCAGCGCGTGCTAAAACCGGGTGGAAAAGCTTGTTTTTGGGACCCGATGAAGCACAATCCGGTGATTAATGTTTACCGCAGGATGGCTACTGAGGTGCGGACTGAGGATGAAACTCCTTTGGATATTAATATTGTGAATTTTGTCAAGTCTTTGTTTTCTGAGACGACTTATGATACGTTTTGGCTGACGGCGCTGTGGATTTTTTTGCGCTTTTATTTAATCGAAAAAGTGCATCCGAATGATGAGCGTTATTGGAAGAAGATTATTCTTGAACAAGAAAGGTTGAAACCAGAATATTCTCGGTTGGAAGGGTTGGATGGGTTTTTGAAGAAGTTGCCTTTGATGAAGCGCTTGGCTTGGAATTTGGCTGTGGTAGCAACGAAGTAGTTAAAATAAGGAAGAAGGAAGAAGGAAGAAGGAAGAGGGAAGAAGGAAGAAGGAATAAGAAGGCTTTAGTGGTAGGGTGCGTCAGTTTTTAGATTCTTGCATCAGCGCCGAAAGTATGATTTTGACGCACCATTTATTGTCCGGTGCGTCAGTTGTGAGATTGTTGGTTTGTCGCAAAAATAATCCTAGCTGACGCACGCTACTGAAAACTATAAAAAGAAGTACAATAAGTCTAAGCATTTAATTAAGAGGCTAATTATGCCAGAAACTATTACTGCTGTCTACGAAAATGGGGTTTTTCGCCCTTTGAGTTCTGTGTCTTTCCAAGATGGGGAAACTGTGCTACTCAAAATAGTGCCGGAAGTTTCAGCGGAACAGCTTAAGAACGATCGCGAATTAACGATTAAGCTGATGGATAAACGCGGGTTAATCCGTTGGCCAAATAAGCAGAGTCAAATCGATCCAGCCGAATTAGCGCGACGCGAAAAAAATTGGCGCGAACTGTTTGAAAAACTAAAGGGAAGACCTGGAACACCTGTCTCTGAAATAGTTATCGAGGATCGCGGCCCGTGGTAAATGCTTATTTTCTCGATACCAGCGCTTTGGTTAAACGATATGTGCCGGAAATAGGAAGTAATTGGATTCAATCAATTGCTGATGTGGATAGCAATAACGATTTAGCTATTAGTCAGCTTACATGGGTGGAGGTACACAGCGCATTTGCGCGCCGTCAGCGCGAGGGAAGTCTGTCTGCTGGTGAACTCGATTTATTGTTGGAAAAGTTTCGCAATGACTTTAATACTCAATACCGAGTAATCGAAGTTGACCCAGCGTTGATTGAAAGGGCGGGTCAACTGGTTATTCAATACCCGTTACGCGCCTATGATTCTGTACAATTGGCATCGGGTTTGTACGTTCAATCTGTTTTAGCATCAATGCCAGAAACTCAACTAATTTTTGTTTCGGCGGATAACAGGTTGCTGAATATTGCTCATTCTACCGGGTTGGCGATTGATAATCCTAATAATTATCCGTAATCAAATGGTTTGTAGTGAGGACTTTAGTTCTCCGATAGATGCGGACTGAAGTCCTCACTACGAACCTATATTGCTGGGGTGGTTATCTAGAGGATTTCTTTCAAGGTTTTAAGTAATATTTGATTTTGTTCTTCCTTACCTATACTAATTCGCAATTTGTCTTTTAATCGCGGCTGATTGAAGTATCTAATCAATATTCCCCGTTTTTTCAGTGTTTGATAAATCCTTTCTGCATCGCCGTTGGGCGGCCTGACTAACAAAAAGTTGGTTTGCGATGGCCAAACTTCAAAGCCTAATTCCTTGAAAGTAACGGCTAGTTGTACTCTGGAAGCCTTAATCTTTTCGGCGTTGGCTGTTTTGTGGTCTTGATCTGCGATCGCCCCCGCCGCCACCGCATAGGCTACAGCATCCACATTATAACTGTCTTTAATTTTATTTAACTCAGCTAACAACATCGGATTTGCTATAGCAAAACCTAACCGCAATCCTGCTAGCGAATAACCTTTTGAAAGCGTCCTCAAAACTATAACATTACTATACTTCTTTGTCAAGTCCAAAGCATGATTTTCTGCGAAATCTACATAAGCTTCATCGATGACAAGAATGCCCGATAACTCTTGAGCCAGTTTCTCCAAATCTGCCACAGATATCGCTGTTCCCGATGGACTGTTTGGCGAAGCTACAAATGTCACAGCACCTTGAGATGCTATTAGCAAATCTACTGGTAACTTGTAGTCATCGGGATAGGGAACTTCGACAAATTCTACATCCTGAATTTGTGCCAAAGTGCGGTACAATACATAGGTAGGTGAGGGACAAACAATTTGTTTTCCGGGTTCGCCCACAGCGCGAACAATCAAGTTTAATAAATCATCGCTGCCATTACCTACCGCAATCCAATCGTCAGGAACTCCCAAAACTTGACTAGCAGCAATGCGGAAAATTTTACCAGTGGGATCTGGATAGCGCCGCAACATTTCTCCGTCTATTTCCTGAAGCACTTTTAAGGCTTTTGGAGAAGGTGGATAGGGATTTTCATTAGAATTTAATTTAATAATTTTTGTGTCTAGCGGTGGCTGTTCCCCCGGCACGTAACCGGACATTTCGTGGATGCTTTGGCGAAAGTAATTCATCTATTATTTGCGTTAATCTGCGGTAAAAAAATCATATCAAACAATTAGTAACAATCCGAGTTACACCCAAATCAATTAACTTTTGCATATCTGCTGGATCGTCCACTGTCCACGCCACAATGTCAACTCCTTGAGTGCGGGTTTCTGCAATCAGTGCGGGATTTTCCAGCAAGACGCGATACTGGCTGCTAATCAAATTATCGCAATTCACCACAGCTTGAGACAATTGAGTTTTGTATGCTTCTAGATTAGCAACGATTTGCCCGATCGCCAAATCGCCATCTACCCGCCGCACTTGTGCCAAAAATCCATCATTAAACGAGGTAATAACGCATTTTTCTTTGATTCCTGCACCATTCAAAGTATTGACAAAATCCGCAACTTCTGCATCTGACCATTCGCAGTGCGGTTTGACATCAAAGTAGAGAAATTTGTCAACATTTTTCAGGATAGCTAAGGCGGCTTTTAGGGTAGCGATTTTTTCTGCTGAAAATTCATCGCTAAACCATTTTCCCGCATTGAGTGTCTGCAATTGTGACAGGTTTGTTTCCCTGACTTTACCGGAAACTCCGGTGATTCTATCCAGTGTTGCGTCGTGAAAAATTATCGGTATGTTGTCGGCGGATAGCTGGATGTCAAATTCGATCGAATCGGCTCCACGGGCGATCGCCTGTTCAAATGCTGCTAAAGTGTTCTCAGGGGCGATCGCCGAAAATCCCCGATGTGCGATAATTTCTAAATTCACTGTTTCGCGCCCTCTAAAAAATCTGCCACAGTTTGATTAAAAGTATCCGGTTGAGTCAAAAAACACCAGTGATTCCCCGGTACTTTTTGAATTACTAGATTTTTCAAGTATCTCTGATAGGGTTGCATTTGCCAATCCATGCGATTTACGCCTTTTTCCGGCTGTACAAACAAAGTTGGAATCTGAATGTTTTCAGTTAAACCGGCAACTTTCATGACTTCGGCAAATATCTGATTTCTAGCGGGAATCACAAATTTACTTCCCCAACTTCCGTCTGACTTTTGTTCGATTTGGTGTTGGAATATCATTTGCTGCACTTCACTCCAACCCGCGTATTCTCCCGATTGTTTGGCTGCTGCTTCTGCTTGGGCTAAAGTCGCAAACGGGCCCATACATTTGAGACAGTCTAATTTTCGGTAAACTATTGGTAGACTGAGTTTCATCACAGCGGGCAGCTTGGTGATGAAGATTGGGTCTACTAAAATCATACTGGAAAAGCGATCGCCATTCTGCCGCGCCCAAATCGGTGCTAGTTTTCCCGTCCAAGAATGTCCTACAATATGGGCATCAGGCCAGTTGAGGTGTACCATCAAAGCTTCCAAATCTGCGATCGCCCTTGTAAAAGTATAGTCTATTTCCGGTTTACTGCTCTCTCCGTGACCGCGCATATCTGGCGCTACAATATGATAGCGGTTCGACAAGTAATTGCCCAAGCTATTCCAGACAACCGCACTATCCGCTAAACCGTGCAGCAGCAGCAAACGCGGAACTTTTTCAGTCCCTGTTTGTGACTTCCATTCTAGGTAAGAAAGTTCGATATCTGGCAATTTTAAGCTGTGGCGTTTAGGCATGATTAGCGGTAATTTTTAGTATATTTTTCCCCAAAAAAAGAGGGCGGATTTTGTACGGAGATTATTTGTTCGTTGTTGAGATTTATCGCTAAACCCGCCCCAACAAAAAAAATGAGGTGAGAAACCCGGTTTCTTGCCAGATCCTTCGCTGTCAAACCAAAGATTTCGAGAAACCGGGTTTCTGAGGCTGAAAATCCTAAATCTTCCCTTTTAAGCTAAACAAAAGAAACTGAGTTTTCTGCGCTTCTTCAAAATTGTCATCGCTGACCAAAACTACACTTTTGCTGCCATCTGGCAACTGCGGGCCGAGAGTCATCCCCTCTAAATTGTACAGCGGAATTCCCAGTTCGCTCAAGTCTAACAGTAACTTTTTTCTCACAGGTTCGACCATTCCCACTTGCCCCTTAAAACTCTGGATTCTGGAAGTATCTGTAGCCGCCCCAACCGCTACTTGATAAATTTTAGCACCGTATCCCGACAGTCCAAAAGAACGCTCTAAACTCAAAAATTGACCGCCACCAATAGTTACCAATTCTGTTAATCCGTTCAAAACAGTCATCGGAACTTGGTCTAGTTTGTAAAGATTTTCTGAGACTAATTGCGGTGTTTTATCGACGATGATATAATGTAAAAGACGGAGTTTGGTTGCCTGTTCCGGGTCTAAATCTTGAATTAACGGTGCTGCCGTCGCTGTAAACAATCGAAACGGATCGAGACCGCCCGGACTAAAGGTTTCTGGATCGATACTTAAAGATTCAAAACCTAAATTTTCCTGGACTCCTTGCTGTTGTTTTTCATCGCTGGGATCGGGAATGTAGCGCTTTGGGATCGGCAAATTTCCTCGCAATTTCCCGGTAGTGAGGTCAAATTCTCCTAGAAAAGGAGGGCTGCCTTCGCTGGCAACAAATACTGAATTCCGGGGAGAAAGGGCGATGCCTTCGGGATTGATGGAACCCCAAGGGAAGGTTTCACCGTCTGCTTTTTTGAGGGAGGTAACGCCTTCAACTGCAACTTTTTTCAGGCGAATATTTGCTGGATCGCTGGATGTAAGATCGAGTCGGAGACTGTAAAATCTGGCTTCTCCGTTTTCGCTTTTGTCGTCGGAAAGAGCGTAAAAACGATAAGCTTTGGAAGTTACTCCACTAATACCTTTTGCGTCGTAGGTGATTCCTGAGAAACCGCCGACTGGTGCTCCTTCAAAATTGATTTTGGGCAATTGGTACTCGCCCAAAAAGTCTAGGGATATTTCGGGAAAAGAGCGGTCTTTAGCAACTGCGGGAGGCGCGCAAGCTGTGCAAACTGTTAACAAAATTAGGGCTAAACTGAATAAGCGCAAAATGCGTTGGCGAAGCCCGCCCCTACGGGGGCTACGCCAACGAAGAGGATCGCCCAACGCCTTTAAATGCCAAGAATTGCTCAGTGCGGTAAGTTTTATTTTGTTGCTCTTGTTCAATTGTTTGCTTTTGTGCCATCTTTGTGACATAATTTATACCCTTTTGTAAATATGCAAAACTTGATGTTTCGTGCGGGGCTGCCGAATCGCGGCAACCAAATTTTGAGAATGAGAAATTCTGTACCAATTGGGTGCTTGCTTTTCTTGTGGCTGTGTGCTGGTTCTGTTGCTAGCGCCCAAACTAATCCACCAGGCCTCGATCAATTTTCTCCTAATCCTCTAGAAATTACCACCCCCGATCCCCTAAAACCCGCCAGTGAATCTTTGAGTAACACTCAGCGGGACGAACTGACAGCGGCTTTGGAACAGTTAAACTTAGAAGCAGCGGCTAAACTGCAAGCTGGAGATGGGGCTGGTGCTTTTGATATTTGGTTCCGAGAATTACGGCTGCGTAGGTATCTTGGCCCGGCGGCGGAAATTGCTGCTTTGAGTCGGGTGGGAAGTATTGCTTGGAGTAGCAGTAAAAACCTTGAACTACAGCTTATTACTAAACGGTTGCAAGCAATTCACAAACAAGTCAAATCCCAAGTACCAATTAATACTGAGTTGCTCCCGGCTTTGGCTGCGGCTTTTCAGCAGGTGCGCGCTAAAGGCCCGACTGTAGAAGTTTACCAACAAATTCTCGAAAATGCGCGCCAAAATCAAGATATATTGGCTGAGGGTCGGATTTTAAAGGCGATCGCACTTATTCACATCAATTGGCTGAGTTACGATAAAGCCGCTCCCGTGTATGAGGAATTGGCAACTTTAATTCAGGAAAACCGCGCTTTATTTGTGGCTAATGCTGCTGTACCAAATTCTGCTATAACGGCGGGAAACGGTGCGCCGCCACAGCCTGTAACTCCTCCTACTGAGGTGGATACTCTGAAACAGTTAGCCTACGCTTACCAGCAGTCGAAACAACCCCTAAAGGCGATCGCAGCTAGGGAAAAACTAGCATCTGTGTATCTTAACCTGCAAAACCCGACTGCTATACCACCGCTCAAAATTGCGATCGCCAACGATTACCAAACTATAGGTCAAATCAACTTAGCAGCTCAATACTATCAGGAAGCGTACAATTTAGCCGTCCCTATTCAACAGTATGCCCAGGCTAGCGAAGCTTTGGATAAATTAGCATTGCTTTATCGATCACAAAAACAGTGGGAACCGACTGTGCGGATCTATCAAATGCAGTTGCTGCTGGAAGAACGCGCTTATAATTGGTACGGATTGATGAGTGCTTACGACAATCTCGGTCAAGTTTATCAGGAGATGAAGGCTTACGATAAAGCTTTGGAAGCTTATCAAAAAGGGTTGGAAGTGGCTCAAAGATTGGGACACCGAAAAGAGTATTTTGACAAAAAGATTATTAAGGTTAACAAGCAATTGCAAAGGACTTCGTAGTTATCAGATCCGGCTTGATTAGTTCTTATATATTCAATGTTTGTAGGGGCGGACTTAGCACCAAATATTAACATTTGGCAAACAATCTTAATACAAAAACCGCCCTTCCGATGTTTGGTCGAGCCCACAAACAATTCAATCCAAGGTGTGGATTTCGCACCCTAGAAAATATTAATTAAGGTGCGCAATTCGCACCAGAAACATTATAAAATGTCGTAATTCTTGATAAAGATTCGCAGCTAGCTTAGCACTGAGGCTTGCAGAGAGCAAATAGGATTTTATCTTTGCTGAGGGCGATCGCCTAACTTAACTGATTCTATTTGTTACAATTACTATTTGGATGTATTGTACCATTTTTGCGATCGATGACCATTTCCTCACCCGTAGCAGACACCGAAAACGAACCCCGTCGCGAAACAGACTGGCGGTTATTCATGAGGTTGGCATCTTACGCAACCCGCAGCAAACGCTTGCTGATTATTTCGATCGCACTATTAGTACCGCTAGCAGTCTCAGGAGCAATTCAACCGATTCTGATCGGACAGGCAATTTCGGTAATTCGAGCGGAACCTACATATCAATTCTTGCGAGGATTGCCTTTATCTGCTGCATTAAACATTTTAGCAGTTTTGCTGATGCTAACCATAACATTTAGATTAGCACTGCAATCAGTCCAAGGATATTTAGTCACGAAAGTAGGGCAAATTATTACTACTGACATTAGAAATGATTTGTTCGCCCACGTCACATCGCTAGCAGTGAGATTTTTCGATCGCACTCCTGTCGGTAAATTGATGACTCGCCTCACTAGCGATGTCGAAGCATTGGGGGAAGTATTTTCAAGCGGGGCGATTGGGATTGTTAGCGATTTATTTTCAATTTTAGTGATTGCCATTTTCATGTTTACCATGCAGTGGCAATTGGCTTTAATGTTAGTGCTGATGATGATACCAATTACCGCCCTCATAATTTATTTCCAGTATCAATATCGCATCGCCAATTATACTACCAGAGAAGAACTTTCCGATCTTAACGCCCAACTGCAAGAAAACCTGACTGGTATTGGCGTAGTGCAGCTATTCCGCCGCGAAAGATTCAACTCCGAATTATTTAGTGTCACCAACAAACGCTACATTAAAGCAGTTGATAAAACTATCTTTTACGACTCAGCCGTATCTGCGACATTAGAATGGATTGCTTTAGTGGCAATTGGAGCCGTTTTGTGGCTGGGCGGTGAAAAAGTTCTGCAAGGTACTCTTAACTTTGGTACTCTGTCTGCATTTATTTTATTTGCTCAACGTCTCTTCGATCCGCTACGGCAATTTGCGGAGAAATTCACCGCCATTCAAGCAGGATTTACCGCCGTCGAACGGATTAGCGATATTCTCAATGAACCAATCGAAATTAAAGATCCAACTAGCGGGGAGAAGGAAGAAGGAAGAGGGAAGAAGGAAGAAGGAAGAGGGAAGAGGGAAGAGGAAAGAAGGAAGAAGGAAGAGGGAAGAAGAGAATATTATTCGCCGTTGCTGATGGCAGGTCATCCAGAGGCACTTGCCTATAATTTATCTTCAAATGAGGAAGAATTGGTAGAGAATAATCAAACTCCTGTAACTTCTGAATATCGCCTATCAAGTAACAATCAAAAATCCCTAGTTTCCCATGCCCAATCAAAGCAATCTGAATCGGGAGAGATCCAATTTGACAATGTGTGGTTTGCCTACAAAGAAGACGAATATGTACTGCAAGACCTTAATTTTACCATCAAATCTGGCGAAAAAGTAGCATTAGTTGGCCCCACTGGTGCGGGTAAAAGTTCGATCATCCGTCTCCTGTGCCGCCTTTATGAGCCGACACGAGGACGGATTCTGGTTAATCATGTGGATATTCGCGATTTGCCTCAAGCAGAATTGCGCAGACACGTCGGCGTGATTATTCAAGATGGCTTTCTATTTGCTGGCGATGTGAAGAGCAATATTAGCCTGGGCGAAAGTTACTCGATGGAGGAAATTCAAGCCGCAGCAGAAAAGACGAATGTTGCTCGTTTAATTGAAGAGTTGCCCCAAGGTTATGATACGCAATTGCGGGAACGGGGAACCAATCTTTCCGGGGGACAAAAGCAATTGTTAGCGTTTGCGCGCGCCGCCATTCGCAACCCCAGTATTTTAGTTCTAGACGAGGCAACTGCTAGTTTGGATGTAGGGACGGAAGCTTTGATTCAAGAGGCTCTGGAGCGTTTAATGGTGGACAGAACGGCTATAATCATTGCCCACAGGCTCTCGACCATCCGAAATGTCGATCGCATTTTGGTACTCAAACGCGGGCAGTTAGTAGAGTCTGGCAGCCACGAAGAATTGTTGCAGCAAGAAGGTTTGTATGCCAGTTTGTACAAGCTGCAAATGCTGGGAAGTTGACAGTTGACAGTTGACAGTTGACAGTTGACAGTTGACAGTTGACAGAAGGAATATTTTTCCTAAACTTGGCAAATTTGCGGTTTTAGATTTTAGATGAGAGAACAAATCTGAAAGTTGAAATCTAAAATCTAAAATCGGATCACTTGCCAAAAATGATTTTCGACAGAGTTTCGGGCAGGTGAGTTATATGTTGGAAAAGCTGATTTGGCCCGATGCCAAACAATAACTGCATCGCCAGCACAATTGCTGCTAGAGCAATCGCTGTACCCACGCTGGCTTTCAATACTTTAAAAGCCCAATTGAATACCAGCCAAGATACAAGTAAGGAAGCAATTAAGATAATTAATTCTATTGGCATATAACATTTTTTACTCTGATGTTTAATTCAAGCAATACTGCCACGCTTCCGGGTTTCCTTATTAGAAATGCCGACATTTTTCAAGCCGGCTTTAATCATTTGCTGCTCTAACAAAGCGAAAAAGCTACTTCGATCGCCTCCGGTGACAACTGCTTGGTTGTGGGCTTCTGCTAGCGTCACCGGATAGCCACCGCCTTTGTGTACTTGAGCCAGCATCATTCCTAATGCTAAATCTAGCTGTGCGCGATCTTGTGCTACCCATTCCGGCACTTCTATTCTAGCAATTTCTGTGCCAACATGAACGTAACAAAAATAGATGGGATTAAGGCCGTATAAATCTAAAATTCGAGAGTGGGATTTCCATAATGGGCTTCTTTGTCCGGGGGACAAAATTGTTGCCCACAAGATGGCATCTCGCAAGGGTTCAAATTCTTGACAAGGTGCTTTTTCGTCAAAAGCACTGGTGGCGGAAAATCCGACGTTGGGGCAGTTTGTCATGCAGTCTGGTACTTCGTGGGTGCAAGCTTGAAATCGCAAAAAAGATAAGCTTTCGCTGCTGCGAGAGGCGCTTAAGTATCCTAATAAGGGAATTTTTACTAAGCGCAATTTGTCCCACGCTTCTAAAATTGGCGGCAAAATTCGATCGCGCGCTTCGCTAGGTAACTGTTCCAAAAACCAATAAATCAGGGAACCATCTACCATTGCCAAAGTTGGCGCTGGCAGTTGATTGTCGTTAAATTTTGCCCAATTGCAGCCCATTTCTGCGAGGGCAATGGCTTCGGAAACGGCGCGTCGGTATCCCATCCACTCTTCGGTTCTAATGCCCCACTGGCGCGAAGCATACAAGTCTTCGGGTTTGTAGAAAACTTCGGGCACGCTGTCTAAAACTGGGTGGCGACTTTGGCCGTAGTGCAGCATGACTGTACCGACGTTGATCAGGTAGCAGTAGGCGATTTCGTGGTGGCTGGGCGAAATTTGCGATCCGTCTGTGGCGAAGACTGTGTGAGCGGCGGGGGGTGCGGTGATGTAAGTGCGATCGGACAAAGGCTCGATCGGCGTGGCAGCATTGAATAAAGTGCGATCGTTCCAACTTTCTTGCAATTCCACCAAATTTTCCTGTCCCGCAGCCGCCTGCAACAGTAAACGTTGAGCTACTTCCAAGCGTTTGCGAGCCGCCAGAGCCTCCACATTCAAATGTTGGCTCATTCCCTGCATTCCCTTCGCTGCTTTAGTTAAATCGAGCATTGGTTTAGTTGACAGTTGACAGTTGACAGTTGACAGTTGACAGTTGACAGTTGACAGTTGGGGCGATGCCAAGAATGCCCGCCCTCAGTTGACAGCGACCTCTTCCTGGAAGGAAAAGGATTGGATGAATCAATCGTCTTCTTTTAATTTCTCCCGATCGGGGCTCCGGCTTTAAACCAATTCTTTCTGGCAATTTATCTGACTTACGACACTCAAAAAATCGGTTTATGTATACTTCTTGCCTAATTTTTTGATTCCAGCTCAACCACAGATCTAAGGCAGATTAACGCAGATATTTTTCTATTTCTGCGATAAATTTTATCTCAAAAAAAATCGATTTTTTTTTCGGGGCTTCCTTGCTTTTGTCTGAAATTAGTGTTATATTTACTTTATAATGGGATGGTTGCAAAAATAATATTTTGACAACCATCCCATTATTAAATAATACCATGTCAATGGTAAGAAAGTCAACAAAAAAATGAAAAAGTTTGAGGATTTTTTTTGCTTTTTACAAGCAAAAAAAACTACCTGAAAACAAGTCTAACATCAATCTTTGTCGGGCAGCCAATCGGCAAAATCTCCGGCAAACTGCGACAGAGAAAGCAATTGAACGGGTGGATTTTGAGCCACAGATTGCCGTTCTGCCAAAGTATTGTAACCCCAATCAGCCAAAAATAACTTCACCTGAGATAAATCCGGCTGCTGCTTCACAGAGAGCAAAGTTTTTAACCGGTCTTCCACAAACCAAATAGTCGTATCTTTGCCAGAAGTGGCCAAAAACTCCCGCAAAATTTGGTGTTTTGGCTTGTTGTATTCCTTGCCAAAAATCAACTCCGACGGCATTTGTACGCCCGCTAGCTGCAAGAGTTCTCGCACAAAACGTCCTTCCTTGGTTGTGACGATCGCCACTTTTACCGAACTTTCCTGCAATAATGATTTCAGGCGATCGGCTACTCCTGGATAAAAGCGGTGCAAAGACAGCCACCCAGCTAAATCCTCAGCAATCCAATTATCGCGCAGTCCGTCTAACATTGCGCCGACAGACTGGGCTTTTAAATTATTTTCGGTCAATAAATGCGGGACAATATTCGGCCAATCTAGCAAAATTTGCTTTTCGGTAATTCCTGTCACTAGGGCGCGAATCAGCAGGGGCATTTCCCAACCGGTTTCGATGGCGGGCCGCACTCGGTAGAAACTCAATGCTAAATCTGGATCGGGGACTGTTTCGATTGGTTTCCAGATTTGACAGTAGGTACGCCAAGCGGTTTGGAAATATTCGATTAGTCCGTCACAAATTACACCGTCAAAATCAAGGGCTAGAATTGTGGGAAAGTTGTTAGTCATCAAGCGATTTTAGATTTGGGATTTGGGATTTGGGTGAATAGTCTCGATTAAAAAGACTGAACTAGCGGTTGATCCGCAACTGATTCTAGTTTTTGGGACTGCAACAATTGCGTCCACTCTGCTTTCAGCATCGGATCGTCAGGAGCTTGTCGCCGCATTTGGGCTAGAGTAGTCAGAGTGTCGTACCAAATCGCATTTTTAGCATAGGCGATCGCCCTAGCCATAGGGTCGGGATTTGCCAAATCCTTTTTGAGAGTTTCCTGCGGTTCAATTCGCTCCACGAACCCTACAACATAATATTCCAAAGAGCGATGACATCGGGTGGTCTAAAATTAACATTTTCACTCAGTAGAATTGGCGGAGACTGAGCCTGCATCGGTGACAGGAAATTAGGGAGAGTAAGTGCGATCGCCAGTGCAACCCCATTGAGAAAACGTTTCATTTTTTGATCACCAAAGCACAGGGGATTTAAGCCCCCAACTTTAGGTGGGTTGTTTTTAGGCTGGGGATTTAAGCCCCAGCCTAAAAACTTCGCTGTCAACTGTCAACTGTCAACTGTCAACTGTTAATAATCCCTAGGATTTTGAATGTCAGCGGGCGATCGGCTTAATTTGTCAATCTTCAGCTTATAGGAAGAAGAACAAATTAAGCCTTGAGAAATAGGGAGGCTTAAAAAGACTGAACTAGGGGTTTATCGGCGATTGCTTCTAGTTTTTGGGACTGCAACAATTGCGTCCACTCGGTCTTCAGCCGCCCATCATCGGGTGCGAGGCTGCGCATTTGGGCGAGAGTCGCAAGAGTCTCGTACCAAATGCCATTTTTAGCATAAGCAATCAGCCTCGCCCTGGGGTCGGGATTTGCCAAATCGCTCTTGAGACTTGCCGATGGTTCAATTCGCTGCATCCATCCTTTAATAATATAATCTCCCGATCTTTCCTGAGGATCGCAAGCCAGTGCAAACGACCAGACATATCGCTTACCAACCTCAATATTTTTGGTCTTGTCTTTGTCAGAAAAGCTAACTCCCACAATTCCGGCTTTGTCAATTTTTAAACTAGATTCGTAGACTACTTCCGATTCATCTTCGTTTAGCAAAACAAACTCTACTTGAGCCGCAGGTTGAGAAACATATACAAAAAATGTAGGCGACTCTGTTAGCGTTAAGCCAATATTGCTTTCAGGTATTAAGGGAGTAATGAATAAACCCTCGCGCAACTGACAGCCTCGATGCGTCCCCCCTTGCCGATTGTCGGGCGCTGTGACATCTGGGGGTGTGAAATTAACATTTTGATCCAGGGGAGTTGGTGCAGGCACAGCCTGCATCGGTGAGAGCAAACTGGGGAGAGTAACTGCGATCGCAAATACAGCGATCACCAGTGCAGTAAAATGTAGAAAACGTTTCATTTTTACACCACATAGAATAAAAGTTGGGTTGGCATTTGTACTCCTGACTAGGAGTTTGAATCAAGCGCGGGCGATCGGCTTAATTTATCAATCTTCGGATCGTAGCAAGAAGGACAAGAGAAAGCCTTGACAAATAGGGAGGCTTAAAAAGACTGAACTAGCGGTTTGTCGGCAACTGATTCTAGTTTTTGGGACTGCAACAATTGCTTCCACTCGGCCATCAGACTCGCATCGTCAGGAGCTTGTCGCCGCATTTCGGCTAGAGTAGCAAGAGTCTCGTACCAAATCCCATTTTTAGCATAAGCGATCGCCCTAGTCATAGGGTCGGCATTTGCCAAATCGTTCTTGAGAGTTTCCTGCGGCTCAATTCGCTTCACAAACGCTTTAACAAAATAATTCCCCGACGGATCTTCATTGCAAGCCACCGAAAACGACCACTGATATCGCTTCTCAACCTCAAGAGCTTTTTGGCGCTCATCTTGGTTAGGAATACTGACCTCAACTATCCCTGGTTTGTCAACTTTGAAAGTAGTTTTGTAAACGTCGGTTCCTTTTCCATCTTCAGCTTGTAAAGTAAACTCAACTTGAGTAAAAGGGTGAGAAACGTAAGCCAAGAATGTTGGCGACTCTGCTAGGGTTAAACCAACATTGCTTTTAGGTATTAAAGGAATAATAGATAAATTTTTCGGACACACGCAAGGAGATGAATCCTGCGGACAAGTATCGCCTCGATGCGTCGCCGATTGCCTGTTGTCGGGGGCCTCTACATCTGGAGGTTTAAAATTAACATTCTGGCTCAGCAGAATTGGTGCAGGCACAGCCTGCATCGGTGGCAGCAAACTGGGGAGAGTAAGTGCGATCGCCAATACGGCGATCGCCAATGCAGTAAAATTTAGAAAACGTTTCATTTTTTCACCAAATTATAGAGATTTTATAGATCGCGGCTCTACTTTTAGCCCGGAGTTTTCACCTTCCTAGCGCGATCTGGTCAAGTTTTGATTTTTCACCAAAGCACAGGGGATTTAAGCCCCCACCTTGAGGTGGATTGTTTTTAGACAGGGGCTTAAATCCCCTGCCTAAAAACTTCGCTGTCAACTGTCAACTGTCAACTGTTAAATCGCCATCAAAAGACCGACAAAAGTTCAAGAAATAGCGATATTTAAAGAAGCCAAAACCAGCGGTTGACCTGCCACTGATTCCAGTCCTTGGGACTGCAACAATTGCGTCCACTTGGCCATCAGCCTCGCATCCCCCGGTGTCTGTCGTCGCATTTGGGCTAAAGTAGCGAGAGTTTCGTACCAAACCCATTTTTAGCATAAACGTCGAGCCTCGTCATCGGGTCGGGATTTGCCAAATCGCTATTGAGAGTTGGCTGGGGTGCTATGCGCTGCACGAGCCCTTTCACAACTGTATCTGCCGATCGATCGTCCGGTTCGCAAACCATCGAAAACGACCACACGTAACGCTTGCCAACTTCCAAGGATTTCTTGCTGTCGTCCGTAACCGGAATGCTAATTCCCACAATACCCGATTTGTCAACTTTAAATATTTTTTTATAGACAACTTTGTCCTCGTTTTCTGTCAGCAAAGTCAACTCTATTTCTGCCGAGGCTTGAGGGAGATAGACAAAAAATGTGGGATAATCTCTGAGGGTTAAACCGATATTAGTTAGAGGCATTCAATGAGTAATAGATCAACCCGCCGGACAAAGATTGCTACCACAATATGTCCTTGCTTGTCGTCCGGGGGCTGTGACATCGGGAGGCTGGAAATTAACATTCTGACTCAGCACCATCGGCGGGGATTGTGCCGGCACTAGCGCAAGTGAACTGGGGACGGTAGATGCGATCGCAGATACGGCTACCGCAAGTGTAGCCCCATGTAGAAAATGTTTCATTTTTTTGTACCTTTCAATATAATATTGCAAACATAGACACTCCCTGCTGGCGACCAATATTTTTGAGAAGCTAGTCTCAGAGCGCAGATACAGAAGTTGAACCTTGACATATCAATAACATTAATTAATTGGATCTGCAACTGGATTCTGGGGACGGCCAATCCAGGGGTAGAGGTCGCGACTATGATTCCATACACATTCGCTGATAGCGAACTGTAAAATTTTGTTACAAAGCGGTCGGAGTTTCCGGGTGATCTAAGATGGAAGAAGTCTCGTGTAGCTGGCTGCAAGTAAAATAACTGCTGTTCGGTGAAATAAGTCAAAATTTTATATTGTGGCAATGAGTAAAATATCTAACACAATTCGATCGGCAGCGACTCACTTGAGTCAACTGTATAAACCATCACTCTTATTTGCTAGGTCTGTATTAATTGCCAGCGCGGCAGTAACATTATCGTTGGTCGGCGCCAAACACCTAGGAATACTCGAACCAGTAGAATTAAGTGCTTACGACCAAATGCTGAGGTGGCGTCCAGAGGAAAAGCCAGACCCGCGCTTGCTAGTTGTAGGGATTACCGAAGGAGACATTCAGAAACTGAAACAGTGGCCGATATCCGATCGCAAAATAGCTGAAATCTTACAAAAACTGGAAAAAATGCAGCCGGCAGTCATCGGTTTAGACGTACTGCGAGACGTACCTTTAGGAGACGGGCGCGACGAATTAACTAAAGTTTTACAAAAAAGCGATCGAATTATCGGGGTATGTTTAGTCACCGATGGCAGCCCGGACAATCCCGGTTCTCCGCCTCCTCCAGGAATTCCCACAAACCGAGTGGGATTTGCAGATTTCGGCATCGATCCCGGCGGCATACTCCGCAGGGCTTTATTATTTATGAAACCGCCGACAATCAAGGGCGAATCTTCGGTAGAAAAACATCTGTGTAATGACAATTCTCAAGTTTTAAATTCCTTCAACCTCCAGCTATCACTCCGCTACCTGCACCAGCAAAAAATTGATCCCCAACTCGCACCAGATCAATCTTTATGGTTGGGTAAAACCAAATTAAAAAAACTAGAAACTAATGACGGAGGATACAGAAATATTGATAATAGGGGATATCAAATACTAATTAACTATCGCTCCAGAAGCAAGGTCGCCAACCAAGTCACAATTATGGATGTTTTAGAAGGGAAAGTTGATCCCAAGTTAGTTAAAGATAAAATAGTGCTGATCGGTTACACCACAGAAACCGTTAAAGATTTATTTTATACTCCTTACAGTGGGGGGCAGCAAAAAAATCAATTCATGCCGGGGATCGTGGTACACGCACAAGTAATCAGCCAAATTTTGAGTGCTGTTTTAGACAAGAGACCGATGTTTTGGTTTTGGCCGGAATGGGCAGAAATCTTGTGGATTTCGGGATGGTCAATTGTGGGAGGAACTATCGCATCACGGATGGCTCACCCAGGGAAGTTGGCGCTGACATTCGGGGCAATGCTGTCGGGGTGTTGCGCGCTCGGTTTTGGGATTTTTCTGTTGGGAGGGTGGGTGCCTGTGGCAGCGCCAGCCTTAGCATTAATCCTAACTGGCGGCAGCATTGTATCAGCAGACAGATTTAGTAAATCGGGATACGGGAAAGTAATTAGCGATCGAGTAAAACAAGTCTTCAAAATCGAAATAGACCAAGCCCAAAAAGAACAGCAAGTCGCAGAAATTGTAGAATCAGATTTCTTTAAAGAATTGAAGATCAAGAAAGATGAACTGAAAATTAGCAAAAAAAATAGCTCTGAAAAAGCACCCTCGGAGACCCAAGAAATAACGGTCGGTGCTGCGGATATTCCCCAGGCTGAAAGCGAGGCAGATGAATACTTAGCTCAGTTGCAGGAAAATGCCAAAAAGTACAAGCAGCGCGCCACCACGACTGCATCGGAAAGCGACTCAAAAACGGAAATCGCGATCGATCCTGGCGTGAGTGCTAGTTCTGACCAAACCGAACCCGATGAGGGGTTCAGCGATTTGCAAGCCAGGGCAAAGCAGATGCGGCAGCGCAGGAGCGCAGACAAGAGGATAAAAGATGAAAAGATTGATACTTTAACAGACCAGGAGGATTTGAGAGACAAGGAAAATTGATAGAGAACTCAATGCAATCACGAATTGCATAATAATAATTGATTCTCCCCGTTTCTACCGGTCAAACTTGCAGAAGTTATCGTCAAATATGACTTACATTCCATTTTTACGCTGTTACAGTGGGCAAACTACTACGCCCTCTATCTCTCTTGCGAATCAGGTTGTTGAGATTACTTTTGGTTGTAGACTACAGTTTGATACGCCTCTGATTAATTCCTTAGTTTCTAGGGTCTGATTGATGGCAGACTTCGCAGCTAAGCAGGGTTCCCACCTATAGAGGACATACATCAACAACCGATCTCAATAAAAGTCCAGCATCTAAAAAACTTGAAAGTCCATAAATGACTAAACTTAAATAGATAATTGTTCAATCTTGGCAATACGCATATCATGTCTAAAATCATCTCTGTCCACTCTTACCGGGGTGGCACTGGCAAATCTAACATGACCGCAAACCTGGCATCTATTATCGCTCGCGGCGGACATAGGGTCGCCATTGTGGACACAGACATTCAATCGCCCGGGATTCACGTACTGTTCGGTTTCAGCGATAAAAACATGGATCGCTGTCTGAATGATTACCTGTGGGGCCGGTGTCCGATCTCGGATACGGCTTACAATGTGAGTTCGCTGCTGCCAAAATTAGCCCGTAACGGCAGCCTCTACCTGATTCCTTCGAGCATTAAAGCAGGGGAGATAGCGCGAGTGTTGCGGGAAGGCTACGACGTGGGACTGCTTACCGACGGCTTTCAAGAACTGATCGATGTTCTGAACTTAGACTACCTATTTATCGACACGCATCCGGGACTCAACGAAGAAACCCTGCTCAGCATTACGATTTCCGACATCCTGCTGCTGATTCTGCGTCCGGATCAGCAAGATTTTCAGGGAACGGCTGTCACGGTAGATGTGGCCCGCAAATTAGAAGTCCCCAAGATTTTGATCACGATTAACAAAGCCCCAGAATCCTTGGATTTCGACGATTTGAAGCGGCAAGTAGAGAGTATTTATGACATCCCAGTTGTAGGGGTGCTGCCCCACAGCGACAAGATGATGCTGTTAGCGAGCAAGGGGGTGTTTGCCTTGCACTTCCCTAAGGACCCTCTAACTCAGGTGGTGGAAGGGATTGCCAAACAGATTTTGGGATAATTTGATGTAATCAGAGCGGTGGGGTCTCAATTCCTGGGGCGCGATGTCCTGCAAGCGCGATCGCGAGTGCTGTGGAGGAACTTTTTCGGCGACAATATTTGCTTAAGGAGTCAGGAGAATGGCGACAAAATGAGATACAAATAGATTATGATAATTTGTTAAAAAACTTTAGGAGGAGAACTCATGGATTTTGACTGGCGCATACTAATAGTATTGAGTCCCGTTTTGTTGGCGGGCGGCTGGGCTGCATACAACGTCGGCACTATAGCTCTCAAACAAGTGGAGAAATTGTTGAATAAGGAAACTTAAACTCAGCATTTTCACCGTAATTTCGTAGCCGACTGTTTGTTGAGATACAAAAACAGTCGGCTGATTTGTGCATTGGCTTTCAGCAGAGGGAGGGCTGATGCCATTTGAGATTTGAAATTTGAAATTTGAAAATAGCGCATAACTTACTACATCAGGGTTTGGATCATGGGTAAAGCAGTTGCATCCTGTTTGGAAAATTGTATGATGTTTAGCCCTCGATCGCAATGTACGACTCCAGACAGATAGGGCGAAAGCCAAATAAAAGTTATAAAGAAATTTGTGCAGAAACTGGGTGCGATCGACCAAAATATTTAGTAGCAAGCGATCCAGGGTAAGAGAAGCCAATTGGCAACAGTGCTGGTAAGCGCGTAACTGGAGAGCTTGATATTTTGCGATCGGCTCAGCATTTGTGATGAGATGGCGATACAAATATTTAGCAAGCACGTTCCCGCAGAAAATATGAGACAATCGCAAAAGTATTTGGTCTGAAAATCGCCCTACAAACTGCGAAGTTTAACCTGTAGGGAATATCGGTCAAATTGTCAATGTTTAACTCCTATATCTTTAGATAGATTATGCTTTTTCCCCGAGCTAGCGGCATTTTACTCCACCCGACATCTTTCCCCAGCCGATTTGGCGTTGGGGATATGGGAATAGAAGCATATCGCTTTATTGACTTTTTAGTAGAGAGCGACCAGCAATACTGGCAGATATTGCCACTGGGCCCGACTGGATACGGCAATTCTCCTTATTCGTGCTATTCAGCAATGGCAGGAAATCCGCTGATGCTGAGCCCGGAAATTCTGCGGGACGAGCAATTGCTCAGCGATGAAGATTTAAATGGTTCGCCGGAATTTCCGCTGGATACTGTAGAATTCGATCGGGCGATCGCGCACAAAATACCACTGCTCAAAAAAGCCTGCGAAAACTTCAAAGCGAAAGCATCGCCGGTGCAGCAAAGAGAATTCTCGGCTTTTTGCGAGAGCAAAGCGACTTGGCTGGAAGATTATGCCTTATTTATGGCACTAAAAGACAGCTTCAACGGCTCTAGCTGGCACACTTGGGAACCAGAAATTGCCCGACGCAAACCGGAGGTGCTAGACAAGTGGCGGCAGCAGCTAAATACTGAGATTTATTACTACAAATACGTCCAGTTCGAGTTTTTCCGCCAGTGGACAGAGTTGAAACGCTATGCGAACCTGCGCGACATTAAAATTGTTGGTGATATTCCGATTTATGTAGCTCACGATAGCGCTGATGTGTGGTCGCATCCTGATTTATTTTGTTTGGATGAAGCAAGCGGAGAACCAGCTTTAATGGCGGGAGTTCCGCCGGATTACTTCAGTGCAACAGGTCAATTGTGGGGCAATCCTGTTTACAATTGGGAGGCTTTGGAAGCAACTAATTTTCAGTGGTGGGTGCAGCGTTTTGAGGCGATTTTCGCTTATGTAGATGTGACTCGGATTGACCACTTTCGAGGATTTGATGCTTACTGGGCGGTGAAGCGCGGGCAGAAAACTGCGATGGAGGGAGAGTGGATTAATGCGCCGGGAACGGCTTTGTTTGAGGTAATTAATGAGAAGTTTGGTAACTTGCCGATTATCGCTGAGGATTTGGGGGTAATTACTCCGGAAGTGGAAGCTTTGCGCGATCGCTTCGAGTTTCCGGGAATGAAGATTTTGCAGTTTGCTTTCGGCGCGGGCCCTGGCGATCCTTTTTTGCCTTTCAATTACGTTCGCAACTGCGTAGTTTACACGGGTACTCACGACAATGACACGACTGTCGGCTGGTTCAATCAACTGCAACACTACGAAAGAGATGAGGTTTTGCGTTATTTGGGCTGCATCGATCCCCAAGGAATTCACTGGTCTTTAATTCGCATGGGTTGGTTTTCTATTGCTAATTTGGCGATCGTGCCGTTTCAAGATTTGCTGGGTTTGGATACGGACGCGCGGATGAATTTTCCGGGGAAAGCAGAGGGAAATTGGGGCTGGCGGTATCGGCGCGAGGCTTTGAATTGGGAGGTGCGCGATCGGATCAAAACTATGACTTACATCACCGGGCGCGCTCCCCAGAGAAATTGAACAAACATTGGTAATAGGTAATGGGTAATTGGTAATTGGTACTCAGTCAATAAAGACCGACATTCTAATTAAAAACTGTGGATTTCCAGCCATTACCGATTACCTATTCCCGATTACCTATTCCCGATTCCCGATTCCCGATTAACCTTCATTTTTGGGCTTTACTGAAGGTTTGAGCTTGTCTGCGGTAACAACAACTTCTTTGGCAACTCCGGGTTCTCCGAGTTGTTCGGCTTGTCCGTTATTCACAGCAATCATTACCCCGCCGGCGTTACCAGCTACAACTACCAATTTGTTTGTGGCCTGCCAAGTGCGCACAGTGCCGACTGGCAAAGTTCCCTCAAACTGGGGTTTGCCATCAACTTCAATCTGGATCCAGGATTCTGCCTTAAAAGTGAGGCTAACCATGACTGGTTGATTGCTAGATTTATCTAAATTTTGACCAGTTCTTGCTGCTTCCAGAGCATCGTAACTATCGGCTTTATGATTTTTTAAGGCGCTCGATGTCTCAGCAAATAAACGAGCTTGTTCTTGCTGCTCAAGTGCTGGTTCTTTGGTTCCCGCACCGTTTTTTGCTGTCAGAGAACCGCCCATTAACTGAGATAAGACATTGACTGAACAGATAATTAGAAATGTGTAAAAGAGGTACAGGTGCATCGGCCGCAATTGTGGCCCATTCTGCCAGGATAGCTGGGTGGCCGATCGCGCTGGCGGTTCGATCGGGAAAAAGTCAGCAAACTGAGCTGCGTCCAAACCCATTGCTTCGGCGTACCGCTTGATCAAACCCTGAGTGTAAATGGGTTCGGGGAGTTGATCTAGTTGGCCGTCCTCGATGGCTTGCAGCAGATTGCGCCGAATCATGGTTACCACGGCTACTTTGTCCAAACAAATCGACTGCTGTTCCCGGTACTGGCGGAGTTGAGCGCCAATTTCCGCTAGCTTCTTCTGGGGTGGTTCTGGCTCTTGGGAGTGCTGTTTCTGCTTAGTTATTTTGAAGAATAAAAACAATAAATTCTTTGTCATCTGCTGTGCTCCTGGGGATTCAGTGGCACGCTGATTGATGTTAGGTTGACTAGATTCCATAAAAAAATAATTTCTGAATCTTCTAGGGGTCGGTAGCAGCCCGGTGGCAATATTGGCCCAGCGGGCGGCTGCAATTGAATCGGGCCAATGGCTGTGCGGTGCAGGCGCACTACGGGATATCCCAACTGTTCGGCGGTTCGCCGAATCTGTCGGTTTCTCCCTTCTGATAGAATGACTTCTAACAGAGTTTTGTCTCGCGCGCGATCGAGAACTCTAACTTTGGCGGGCAAAGTCTTTCTACCGGACAAGATGATGCCCTGACGCCAGGCTTGCAGTATGGGTTCCGGGGGATCGCCGAGCACCCAAACCTGATAAGTTTTGGCGATCGAGTGACGCGGATGGGTCAAACAAAATGTCAGCTTACCATCATTGGTGAGCAAGAGGGCGCCTGTGGAATCTGCATCTAAGCGTCCTACGGGGTGGATGCCTTGACCTGAGCGCAGTTGGGGTGGCAGTAGGTCGAGAACTTTCGATCGAGCTCTGGGATCGCTGCAAGTAGAAACTACGCCTGCCGGTTTGTTGAGCAACAGATAAAGCTCTGCCGGTCGATCCGTTGCTTTGACTGGGACTCCATCGACTTCGATGAAATCGCGATCGGGATTTGCCTTTTGTCCTAAATGAATAATATTGCCATTAACTCGGACTCGTCCAGCTACAATCATCTGTTCTGCAAGACGGCGAGAGGCAATGCCCCACTGGGCGAGGATTTTTTGCAGCCTTTGGTCAGACATGACGGGAGTGTGGAAACCGCCAACGGAGAGCGGTGGGGGGAGGAAGTACGACACGGTTAATGGATTAACCTTACTATCAATGCTCAATTCCTGGTTGGGAATAAATTTTAATGCTGGATCAATCCTTACAGGGCGTTGCGCCCGGTGCAGATTGTCCTTATGGCATAACCCTGAATGTTGTGCAAAAACTACGAGGAAAAGACTCGTGGCAGGCGATTGCCTGCACCCTTAGTTTGTTGCTGGTTTGAGATGTGTGGGTCTGACCCGACTATTCACCAACACTACCATAAAACCGGTACTGCTGGTTAATTTTATACGCTCGATCGCGAAATTTATCTGGGGATCGCATAACTCGCCAACTCAGGAGAGATCCTGAGGGGGGAAAGGGTGAAAATTTTGCTGCTTCAGGCGTTGCTGATTCCTGATTTCTGCTTCTTTGGTTATGTTATTTAGGGGTTACACTCATCAACCCGGTTATCAGGCAAAATCAAAGGTTGACGGCGATATATCTGTGCAGAAATCGGGTTTCTGAGGCCGGATGCGCGAGTCCTAGTTGAGTTTCTGTGCTTGAATATTAAGGGTTTGTATTCTGAAATTGTTTATGACTGTCGATCGTAACTCTCTTTTATTTGACAATAGAGCTGGCGCTGCTGGCGCTGCTGAAACTCCTAATCTCGGCGAGGAACCGGGGACACCGCCACCGAGCCAAGGCAGCCGGATCGCGAGTTCGGTGCTGTCTCCGGCGGTGCAGTTGTTGCTGCGATCGCAAGTTCAGCAGGTTGACGAGTTGAAGGTGAAAATTGAGGGGAGCGATCGACAAATTTTCAGCGGTGCGATCCCCAAGGTAACAGTGGCTGCGAGCGGTGCTGTGTATAAAGGATTACACTTAACAGAAGTTGCCCTAGAGGGCTGTGGCATTCGCATCAATCTCGGTCAAGCTCTCAAAGGCAAACCACTGCGGCTGCTCGAATCCATTCCCGTAACAGGCGTTTTGAGGCTCAGCCAAGCGGATTTGAATGCGTCGCTGAAAGCGCCTTTGCTGGCTGATGCTTTGAGCGAGTTTTTGCTACCAATGCTGCCGTTGACCGATCGCGAAAAGTCGCTGAAGTTAGAAAATTCGCAGATCACAATTGAGGCAGGGAAGTTGACGCTTTCGGCGACTCTTTTGGGCGCTGGCGACACGCAAATTCCTGTTGTATTGCGGACTGGTTTGCGGATAGCCAGCGGTCGCGAATTGGTGTTTGAAGCACCGGAAATCGAAGTTGATCTAGAATTAAAGAGCAGTGATGTCAATGATTTTAAAATTGATTTTGGGCAGGAAGTCGAGATTGAGGACTTAATTTTGAGTCCGGGGGAGATTGTTTGTCGGGGTTCAATTAGAGTTTTGCCTTAGCCGGATCTCACCCGATTAGACAGGATTGCATAAATCTTTGATTGATAGATCGACCGCAGATGAAAGGCAGATCCACACAGATCAACGCAGATGCTTTTCAAGATAGTTTATGACTTTGGCAATTCAAGTTTATTCGCTCCGACTTGTCAAAAGAAAGACTCGATCGCGGGCAATAACAAAGTCACAAAATAGTAGACTAATGGTGCGGTAAAAACATAACTGTCAGTGCGATCGAGAATGCCGCCGTGACCGGGGATCAACTGTCCCGAATCCTTAACCCCCGCGTCTCGCTTCATCATCGACTCAGTTAAATCTCCCAACAAACTAGCAACCCCAATCAACAGACCAAAAGCAGCCCCAGTATAGGGCCAGCCCGGCCATTGTAAATACCAAGACCCGGCGACGGCCACGGCGATGCTGCCGCAAACACCAAATACGGCACCTTCAACGGTTTTTTTGGGGCTGATGTGGGAGAGGCTAGTGCGACCGAAGAATTTGCCGACAAAGTAAGCGCCAATGTCAGCGGCCCAAATGCAGAAGAAAGCCAGCAGCAGCGAAGTGAATCCTAAAGATAGGTTGCTGTGACTTGTCCAAGACAGGGACGGGTGAATGTTAACGGGCGCATTGCTGGCTACTGTTTGGGAAAATTGGGTTGTAGCAATATTTGCCTGGTCGAGACCGACTCGCAGCCGTACCCAATAGCTGGGCAAATAACCGCCGTAGAACAATCCTAAAATTGAGGAGGCAATATCGGCAATCGTCGATAATTTAGGTTGGAATAACAGGTAGAAACAGATTAAGGTTCCGGCTAGGGGAAACATGGCATCTACGAGTTGCGGGGCCAAGGCCGCAGTAATTAGCAGACCTTGACTGACAGCTAAGGTCGTTTTGGCAGCGGGTAAAATCCCTTTAGCCCGGGCTAATTCAAAATACTCCAATTGACCTAGGTAGACGATGACGCAAAAGCCGAGGGTGAAGTACCATCCCCCCATAATAATCATTCCCAAAGCAAGGGCGATCGCAACTATTCCACTCAGGATACGAGACCAAGGCATAAAATGAATTTCTCACAGCAGATGGCGGGTCAGTCGATTTTAGATTTGAGATTTGAGATTTACAAGGGCAGATGAATCTGGGAGGTTGAACCTTAGTCTAAAATTGTGGTTTTGGGCAGGGGTTAGTCGATTTGGGATTTGGGATGCAAGGATTGTTAAGGTACGGGTTTCTCGCTTGTACAGCCAACCGCATCACCAATTGGCGATCCAAAATCTCAACTCAGGCGATCGATCCAGCTATGGTCGCCCTTACTCTAAGTATGAACGTTAAGCGAACGTAAAAAAGGTTAAGAATTACATTTAGTGTTTGATTCTCAGTCATCCAGCGTCTGGGCCCACATCATCATCTTTGATTTGGTGTGGAAGTATGTCAGTCTAATGACTGATGACTAATGACTGATGACTAATGACTAATGACTAATGACTAATGACTAATGACCAATGACTAATCAAGCTTTTCGCCGCTGAGAATAAAGATGGGATTGACGGCTGCAAAGGTTTGACTCAGGCCGCGAGTCTCTAAGCGGTTGACGGCGGACTGGACTACTTCGATGTTGCGGACTTGCAACTCGGCGAAGCTTTCGGAAAGGGCGTAAAGATTTTCTAAATTCGATGCTGTGGCGACAACTCGACCGCGGGGCTGCAAGTACCGCCAGACTTCCTTGAGAATCATTTTAATGGGGCGACCTCCTTCGATGCAGACTCGGTGGGGGGCTTGGGATAGGTTTTCGAGGCATTCTGGGGCGCTACCTTCGATGACTTCTACGTTTTTGAGCTCGAATCGATCGCAATTTCTGCGAATCAAGCTGGCTACTTCTTCGTCCCTTTCGACGGCGATAATCCGACCTTTGGGACAAAGCAAACCTGTTTCTACAGCAATTGTACCAGTACCTGCGCCGATGTCCCACACTAATGAATCTGCTTGCAGTCGCAGGTGGGAGAGTAACAGCAGTCGGACTTCTCGCTTACTCATGGGAATTCCCGGTAAACGTTCAAATAAGTCATCGGGAATACCAGGAGTCACGTAGGGCCAAAGCATAGTTTTATTTTTAATGGAAGGAAGAAGGAAGAAGGAAGAAGGAAGAAGGAAGAAGGAAGAAGGAAGAGGGAAGAAGGAAGAGGGAAGAGGGAAGAGGGAAGATTTTTCCCATCTCCCACTATCCCTCATTTCCCCATTTCCCCCAATCCTTAATGTTTACTCTCGCACAACTTTGAGGGTTTGGAGGCTTCTATCGCTGCAACCTGTGATTTTTCCGCCTGCTGCAAGGACTTGTTGCAGGTAGTCAAGGGCTTGTGGGGTAATGATTTCACCGGGCATCAAAACTGGTATTCCTGGGGGATAGGGACAGATGAGTTCGGCGCTGAGGCGATCGACCGCTTGGTCTATTCTTACCGTTTCCGCCGGGGAAAAGAAGGCCTCGCGGGGGGAAAGTGGGGGAGTGGGAGAGGGGGAGAGGGGGAGAGGGGGAGAAGGGGAGAGGGGGGGATAGAAAAAATCTTCCTGATCCCTGATTCCTAATTCCTTAAACATCGATCCGTTAAATCCGTTAAATCCCGCACATTGCTTGCTGCCGAACTTGCTTCTTCCTGCTAAAAGCGTAAAAGCTTTAACTAGATTTTCAATATCTGATTCTGTATTTCCCAAACTTATAATAAATGTTAAATGCTGCGGCATGGGAAGTTCTGCGGTGACTCCAAGTTCCGAGTGTAGAATTTCATCAGCAGCAAATCCTGTAATTCCTAAATCGGATACTTTTACTGTTAGCCTGGTTCTGTCTAATGTGGCAAAACCGGGCGTGTTTGATAGTTCTAAAACTGATAAGCCGGGAATTTGACTGAGACGATCGCGCGCTTTGTCTGCTAATAGTAAGGTTTGCGCCATTAATTCCCTGCCGTGGAGGGCCATTTGTTGGCGGGCGGCGTCTAATGATGCTAATAATAAGTAGCTGGGACTGGTGGATTGTACTAGCTGCAATGCTCGATCGAGTTTTTGGATATTTATCCGATCGCCCTTAAGGTGCAGCATCGATGCTTGTGTCATTGCACCGAGGGTTTTGTGGATTGATTGTACCGTTAAATCTGCCCCGGCTGATAGGGCCGGTTCTGGTAAGTTTGGGTGAAAGTTAAAGTGCGCGCCGTGGGCTTCGTCTGCTAATAACGGGATGTTGTATTGATGGGTAATTTGGGCGATCGCCCGCAAATCCCCGCAAACGCCGTGATAGGTTGGGTAGACCACCATTACTGCTTTCGCGTCGGGATGTTGTTTTAGGGCTGCTGCTGTGGCTTCTGGGGTGATGCTGTTGGCAATATCCCAAGGGCGATCGTACTCTGGATTGACAAAAATTGGAATTGCACCGGATAAGATTAAGCCGGATATTGCCGAGGAGTGGATATTTCGAGGCAAGATAATTTTATCGCCGGGCCCGCAAGTCGCTACAATTGCTGCGATGATTCCGCCAGTCGAACCGTTGGCTAAAAAGCGAGTTGAGTCTGCTGCAAATGCTGCTGCTGCTAACTCTTGAGCTCGCGCAATTACATTTTCTGGGTTGAAGAGATTGTCTAATTCCGGCAATTCTGGCAAATCTGAGCGAAATACTGCGGCACCGAATAAGTCCACTAGCTGCTGGGAGATGCCTTGTCCGCGTTTGTGTCCGGGGGCGTAAAATGGGCTGTGATGGTGGTTTGTGCGATCGCGCAGGGCATCTAATAGCGGTGTTTGTTGTTGAGGGTTTGGTGCTAACACGCTTATATAATTTAAAATTTTAGATTTTAGATTGGGGATGACTCACTGGATCTGGGTTGGGATATTCCCTAATACTCAAGGCCTAATTATAGGCGGACGTAACAGTTAATTATCGCTATTTAGATAGATGTGTAATTTATTGTTGGTTTAGGATAATTGTACAACGATCGCCTAAATATTTGATTGACATTGCAACCGCAGATGTTGGCAGATAAACACAGATGAACGCAGATAAATTTAAGACTTTAATTGCAATCTTTGCAATTAAATTTTACGGCAATTAAACAATGTCACACATTAGTTGTTTTTATTTTTATAAATGACTGGAAGTGGCGACAAAATGTTTGAGAAACTTCTCTATTAGCTGAGCTAAAAACTAACATGATTTTTCCCAACCCTACTCCGTTTCCAGGCCCGCAGATTCCCACTACTGAACCGGGGCTGCCAGAAATTCCTTCGTCGCCACCGGTGCCTGGCTCGGTACCACAACCGATTCCTGCGCCGTTTCCTGAGCCAATTCCCGCACCGGTGCCGGAACCTGTACCTTCTCCGATTCCTCAAACGGTTCCTGGGCCTATTCCTCAGACAATTCCTGAACCTATCTAAATTAGGTTTTAGTCGATCGCGAAATTTAAGATTGTTTGTGAGGTCGATCGCAAAAACCGGGTTTCTCCCAAGTCCCCAATCTTTTTGATGAATATCAGACTTGAAAAAACTCGGTTTTTGTCTAAATTATCGATTACTTGAAGTTGAGCGCACTCTCTTTACAAAGGTCAACAGCAGCCAACTCAGTGGCGTTGCCGTCAGAGTATTCGGCCCTGACCTGGAAAACACAGCCCGCATCCGAGCCGGCGTAGTCAGCTTGATTCCACTCAAAATCTGCTATTTCCCGATCGGCAAGGGGGGCCTTTAGCTCGTTTTTTCCCCAAGTATCCTTATCGGGAGGAGCCATATAGACGGCTGTCATCGTCCTGCCGCTGTTATTAACCACCGAAATTTGGATTGTCCGAGCGAAAACGCTAGCTGCTGTCAGCGCTAACAGGGGTAGCGACAGCCCCGCAGCGATCGTTACTTTGCTTAACAACTTGTTAACCATTTAGCCATCTACCTCAAGTTCGATATTTATTCAAGCTTAGCTTTAGAAGTTAGAAAAGAGAAGTCAGATATATTGCTATTGCTTATGATATTTTGAGACAGTGAAGTGATATGTTTCTAAATAGCTATGCTTACTGCCGGAATTGTCGGACTGCCTAATGTTGGCAAATCTACTTTGTTTAATGCTTTGGTGGCTAATGCCAAGGCGACTGCTGCTAATTTTCCATTTTGTACGATCGAACCCAATACGGGTATCGTGGCAGTACCAGACGAACGGCTGAAGGTGCTGAGCAATATTGGTAATTCTGCCCAAACTGTGCCGACGCGGATGGAGTTTGTCGATATTGCGGGTTTGGTGAAGGGTGCGAGTCAGGGGGAAGGGCTGGGAAATCAGTTTTTGTCTCACATTCGGGCTGTGGATGCGATCGTCCACGTTGTCCGCTGTTTTGACAATGATGATATCATTCACGTTGCAGGTTCTGTCGATCCCCAACGAGATATTGACATTATCAATCTGGAACTGATTTTAGCAGATTTAGCTCAAATTGAACGCAGGCTCGATCGCACTCGCAAACAAGCCCGCAACAATAAGGAAGCTCAAGCAGAAGTGGACGTGCTTGAAAAATTGGTTGTAGTTTTGAATGCCGAAAAACCCGTGCGCCAGTGCAGTTTAACTGACGAAGAAGCTGAATTAGTTAAAGGTTTAGAATTGTTAACAAACAAGCCGATTATCTATGCGGCTAACGTGTCTGAAGACGATTTAGGAACTGGAAATAGCTATGTCGAACAAGTGCGGGAAATAGCAGCTAAAGAAAATGCTAAGGTTGTCATAGTTTCGGCGCAAGTTGAGTCAGAATTGGTGGATCTACCAGAAGAAGAACGGGCGGATTTCTTAGAATCTCTGGGGGTGAGTGAAGGTGGCTTAAAATCTTTGATTCGAGCTACTTACGACTTATTGGGTTTGCGGACTTATTTCACTAGCGGGCCGCAGGAAACTCGCGCTTGGACGATTATCGCCGGAATGTTAGCACCGCAAGCTGCGGGGGTGATTCACTCCGATTTTGAGCGGGGTTTCATCCGGGCCGAAACTGTAGCTTATGAAGATTTGGTTGCTACGGGCGCGATGAATGCTGCTAAGGAAAAAGGCTTAGTTCGCAGTGAAGGAAAGCAGTATGTTGTACAAGAGGGCGATGTGTTGTTGTTCCGATTTAATGTGTAGTCTTTTAAGGAGATAAGCAAATGGATATCGTTTCGCTGGCAATTGCTTGGCTAGTAACATCGGTGAGCTTTTTTATTATTTCCAAGTTACCCATCGGGGTGGACATTGACACTTTTGGAAAAGCGATGGTTTCGGCGGCAGTTTTTGGATTGCTGAATGCTTTGGTGCGGCCGCTTTTTGTGGTTTTTGGTTTTCCCTTTGTATTGGTAACTTTTGGTTTGTTTATGATTGTTATCAACGCTGCTATCTTTGGATTGGCGGCTTGGCTAGTCGAAGGATTTCGCTTGCGGTGGGGAATTTGGAGTGCTTTGTTGGGCGCTGTAGCCCTCGGTTTTATTAACTCTATTCTTTATCAGTTGTTGAGTACGCTGCCAAGTCGGTAGAGAAAGTAACGCGGAAGGGGCGGGTTTATCTGTCTTGTTAGCTATAGCAAATATCCCCGGCTAAACCCGCCCCTAATGACTAATGACTAATGACCAATGACCAATGACCAATGACCAATGACCAATGACCAATGACCAATGACCAATGACTAATGACCTATGAGGAGTAATTGTCAGGGATAAAAGCATCTCGACTGCGACTATTTTCCACAGGCCAGTCTGGATGTTCCCCGCCGATAATCAATTCTTCAACCGTCACGAATTCTTTGCTTAGTTGCTGGAAAACATTAATTAAAATATCGATGCCGATAGCGTCGCTAGTCCCTAAATCAAACCAACAGCGAGCCCAAGCACCTTGATACTCCATTTCTCCCATATTGTGCATCAAAGCCATCATGCTTTGGTCGGCTAGATTAACATCGTAATCCATGTCACTGATATCTAAGCCTTCATCTTGAACTTGCAAATTTTCTGCATTAAATCCTCCGAGTTTTCCCAAGAAAAACCAAGAGTCAAATACTTCTTCAACATACTGTTTTTCACCGTTTGAAGGCACGTTGCTAAACTTCAGCCAAATCCAGAGGTCAAAGGGGTTAAACTCGCGAAACTGTACTTTCATGGTGTTTTGGTATTTTTATAGTGGTGGTAAAGCCGTCGGCCCCCAGATGCCATCTGCATCTCTAATTTTATCGCGCATTGGGTCGCAGTTGCGAGGTTGGCTGTCGAGACGGTTGCGGGTTTTGCACTGCTGAAAGAAGATTTCGGCTACTAAACTGCGCGGTAGTTGGTCTGGTTTTACTAAGGCTGCGTCGAAGTTTTGGCGGGCTTCTTCTAGTAGGGTTTTGTTGGTGTCTTTTCCCCTGGCTTGGGAAAATAAGATTTGTGCTTTGAGATAAAGAATTTCTGGATTGTTTGGTGTTTCTGCTAGGGATTTGTTGGCAAATTCTAGGGCGCGATCGTATTTTTTCAAGTCTCGATAGCCTACTGCCATGCCGCGATAAGCTAAGTAGCGGGGAGAAGCTTTTTCTTCGAGTCGTTTAATGGCTTCGCTGGGGTTGGAAAAGGGCAGGTTTGTGGCTAGCATTAAGTCCATGTAGCCTTTGAGCAGGTTTAGTTCGGGGTCGTTGGGAGCTATTTTTTCGGCTTCATCTAGGTATTGAAATACTACTCGCAGTTTGTTGAGTGCTTGGGGCGCGCCTTTGGCTGTTCCTTCTTTGGCTATGGCATTTGCTCCTTCTAGAAAGTGACCGACTGCTGTGTATAGGTTACCGCGTAATGGGTTGGTTTTGCTCAAGTTTTCGCCTACTTCGCGGGTTTTTTGCGCGTAGGAATTCATCGACTTGAAGTCCTGCTCGATGTAGGATAGGGAGGCTGCCATTGCATAGGCTAGCGGCTCGTTTGGTTCGGCTAATAGTGCTTGTTGAACTTGGACTTTTGCTTGTTTGTAGTTTCCTTGTTCAAACATTGTTTTGAAGGCTGCTTCGGTGTTTGGCCCGATCGCCTGTGGGTTGCTGCTGCGAAAGGGATCCCCCGCTACTGCGGAGTTAATGCAGAGGCCCAAGACGATCGCACTTGCTCCAAGGGCGATCGCCCGCACTGTCTGTTTAGAATTTAACATTTGTTTCCCAAGCGATGCTAAAGGGTTTTTTGTCATGGTCAATTCCCACTCGTGTAATATAGTGTAAACTAGAAACCTATGAGTTGCGTTCTCAGACCAAGAGAGCCGCGAGCAAAAAAAGAATTGAATTTGCTTGATTTTTTCCGGTTTTTGCGGTATATTTTAATAATGGGACTGTGACTAATTATATATGAAGAGACGGATTTCCATTATTAAAATATACCATGAAACAGGTTAATAGTCAAACGCCAAAGCTCGAAAAAAAAACGAAAATTTTTGTAAAGATTTATGTAAATTTTATGTAAAATCATTTTGGGCGATCGGCATGATTTTAAAACAGCCTTAACTATTAATAGCACAACCAGAAGCTGAAGGATACGAGATTACCGATTACCGATTCCCGATTCCCAATTCCCAATTACCAATTGCGTTAATGCTTTATCTAAAAAACTTAGTTTATCATCCTACAGCCTGTCCGAATGCTATTCTTAAAAATGTTAACTTAGAACTGCCATCGCAGCAAATGGGGCTGATTGTAGGGCGCAGCGGTTCCGGCAAAAGTACGCTATTAGAAATATTAGCAGGTTTAGCAGAAAAAACTAGCGGCGACATCCGCTGGCGGGAACAAGAGTTAACACCGGAACACTTGCAACAGTTAGGAGGTTTAGTGTTCCAGTTTCCCGAAAGGCATTTTTGCGGAGGCACAATTTTAGAAGAATTGCGACTTGGACATCCTGAATTGGGACAAGAACAAATTAACTCAGCAATGGCAGAAGTGGGACTCGGACATTTGCCACTGAAGGCTTCCCCGCACGCTTTGAGTGGTGGACAACAGCGCCGGGTAGCCCTGGCGGTGCAGCTAATTCGCCAGCCGCATTTGCTGCTTTTGGACGAACCGACGGCGGGTTTGGATTGGTCGATGCGTCGGCAGTTGGTAAGCTTGTTGGGTAAGTTGAAAAGTCACTGGACTTTGTTGATTGTCACTCACGATGCTAGCGATTTGTTGGGCGTTGCTGATAAATTTTGGACTTTAGATCATGGCGATTTGCAGGAGGTCGATCGGGCTAAGTTAGAAGCTAAGGAAACGAGTTTTATTTAGGTATTTTTTAGGTTTGACTCGATTTTACGGCGAATAGAATTCGCGCCTACACAAACAATGTCCGCCTGCGCGGACTGAATAAAAGAGTAGAAATAAAATTCGCATTTAGCTCTTCTCCTATCCAATTGCTAGGGATAAACAAAAGGTTCGTAGTGAGGACTTTAGTCCTTCTTGATGCGGACTAAAGTCCTCACTACGAACCTGTCTTAGAAAAAAATGGTGAATATAATTTACCTGCGAAACGAATTCAGCCGATTATAACGGCATATAAAAGTTACAAGAGAATCAGATGAATGAGATTGAAATGCCCGTGTTGCCAGAAATGAATGAGTTGTGGCAACAAACGCTTAATTGGCAGCCGAATGAGTCGCAGCAGCAACAATTTCAGCGGCTTTATGAGTTGATTGTTGAGGGAAATCGTTCCTTGAATTTAACTCGAATTACTGAGCCTGTTGAGTTTTGGGAAAAACATTTGTGGGATTCTCTGCGGGGAATTGCGAGACTGTTGCCACCTCATCACAATTCGACAGAAAATGCCGATTTGCCCGCTGAATCGGTGTTGAAAGCGATCGATATCGGGACTGGTGGCGGTTTTCCGGGTTTGCCGATTGCGATCGCCCTACCGCATTTATCTGTCACTCTCCTGGATTCTACTCGCAAGAAAATCACTTTCTTGGACACGATTTTGCCGTCTTTAGGGATAGAAAATGCGGTGACTTTGCTGGGCAGATCGGATGAAATTGCCCGACAGTTGCCGCACAAACAAGCTTATGATTTCGCACTTCTCAGGGCAGTTGGAGCAGCTTCTGTGTGTGCTAAATGCGCCCTGCCACTGCTGAAAAATAATGGTTTGGCTGTACTTTATCGGGGGAATTGGACGGCGGAGGAAGAGACGGAGTTGCAAAGTGCGATCGAGCGTTTGGGCGGCACACTTGAGTCAGTCGAATCATTCACAACGCCGACGAGTCAAGGCGCGCGCCACTGCGTTTACTTGCGGAAAACTGTACAGCAGTTCGATCGCCCGATTCTATAGTAGGGACATGGCACTGCCCATTAGTGTCAACTTAAGCCTGAAAACCTTTGTATCTCTCGTTTTTAGCAGAGGCCAGATCCCCCTAAATCCCCCTTAATAAGGGGGACTTTGAGAATGCTCTTGTCCCCCCCTTCTTAAGGGGGGCTAGGGGGGATCTGGCCTGGTAAACAGCAGTCTGTAACTACGTTTGACGTTAAGTTGACACCTATGGGCACTGCCGTGTCCTGTATTTGATCTAATTGAAAACTAACCGATCGCCTTTTCGTAGCGCTTGTTAACTTCCGTCCAATTAACCACATTCCACCAAGCTTTCAAATAGTCAGCGCGGAGGTTTTGATAGTTGAGATAATAAGCGTGTTCCCAAACATCATTGCCCATGATTGGATAGTTGCCATCCATGAAAGGAGTGTCTTGATTAGCAGTAGTTGCAATCTCTAGTTTGCCTGCTTTGTTGCGAACCAGCCAAACCCAACCGCTGCCAAAACGCTTAGTTCCAGCCTCGTTAAATTTGGCTTGAAAATCGCTAACACTGCCGAATTCTTGCTTGATTGCTGTGGCAATTGATCCTGTGGGTTCGCCGCCGCCTTTAGGACTCATAATTTCCCAAAACATACTGTGATTGAGGTGTCCGCCGCCGTTATTCCGCACGGCTGTGCGAATATCTTCCGGCACTTTGCTCAAATCTCTGAGCATATTTTCCGCACTAATATCTTTAAGTTGCGGGTGTTTGCTGACAGCTTCGTTGAGGTTTTTAACGTAGGCGGCGTGATGTTTGTCGTGGTGAAATTGCATTGTCCGCGCGTCGATGTGCGGTTCTAAAGCGTTGTATTCGTAAGGCAGAGGTGGCAGTGTAAAAGGCCCTGGAGTTTGAGCTATTTTTGTGTCTTTGGGAGCTGAACTTGCTTGCACTACAGTATTTCCTGATGCTTGGCAAGCACCTAGGGTAATAGATCCGACACTAGCTGTCAGCAAATACAAAAAATCTCGGCGTTTGAGAGTCATAAAAGATACCTAAGTTGATTATTAACTGTTCGCTCTCAGATTAAAGCAAAATGGGAGGGAGTTTGGAAAAAAAAGTTCTATCGCCCGAATGGATGAGACGGATGGGTGATGGTTGTGAGACTTTTTTGAGTATACGCTAATTGTGTGCGCCTGAGTAAAACTCATGTGTTCCGGTTAACTAACCCGATTTCTTTGTTGAAACCGGGTTTTTTTTGATTATTCTTGGGAAAGACGCTGCACGGATTCGCCTCCAAAAAGCCGATCGGCTGCTTGGAGAATACCGGGAATTTTGGCTGCGTGGGGGCTGTGGGCGAGACAGCGGCGCAAGTCTAATTCATCGATGCGATCGGCTTTTTTGCCAGGAAACCAGTGGCTGGCGTTACCTAAAAGGTTGTAGCGCATCTTGCAATAGTCGATCGCATCGTAAGCATTCACCAAATTCCACAGCCACAAAATCACTCGAATGTTAACCTCTCCGGGAGTATTTTCGATAGTTGGTAAACCGACATCCCAAGTCTTAAACCAATCTTCTCCTAATTTATCAATCGCTGCCTTTTCCAACCTTGCTAATATCGGCGGCAACAATTCATCGGCTTTATCTAACAATTTTACAGCTTTCAGATGCTCGTTAAAATCTTCAGGTTTTGCAGCACCCAAACTCAAAGTATGTACATGAGGTTGCGACAAACAAAACAAATCATTAAACACCATCGGACTCAGGGGATAGCACAAATCCACCAATTTTTGCGATGGGTTGTAAAGTTGACCGCCTTTGTCAGAAGGGCTGATAATAAAAACGCCCATGTCGTGACGTTTTGCCGCTTCAATTGCGGGCAAATTAATTTGATTGATGTAGTACCAGTGCAAGTTAAGATAATCGAATTGATTGGTTTCAATTGTTTTGACAATCACATCCGTAGGGCCGTGAGTTGAAAAACCAATAAACCGAACTTTGCCTTCTGCTTGCAATTGTTTAGCAACATCCATGCAGCCGCCGGGACGCATAGAGTCCTCTAGCAATTCCCACGTATTAATGCCGTGTAGGGAAAATAAATCGACGTATTCTAGTTGCAAATAAGCTAAAGATTTATTAAATTCTTCGCGAAACTCCTGGGAGTTGGCTTGGGGATTTACTTTAGTTTGAACTATCAATTCTTCGCGGGGAAAATGCGGCAAAATCCAGCCCAACTGCATCTCGGAAGTGCCGTAACCGCGAGCAGTTTCTATGTGATTGATGCCAGATTGGATAGAATAGCGAATCGTCGCTTCTAGATTTTGTTGATTGTCTGATGGAATCTCATTTGCTGGCACGTCTTGCCATTTGTGCTGATATCTCATGCCGCCGCAGGAAAAGACGGGCATGGATAATTCTGTGCGGCCGAATCTGCGATATTGCATTATCAAAAAGAAGGAAGAAGGAAGAAGGAAGAAGGAAGAAGGAAGAAGGAAGAAGGAAGAAGGCTATAAAGGCTTCGCTCAGGGTGAAAAGAAGGAAGAAGGAAGTTCGGCAACGGATTCTGTAACGGATGTAACGGATTTCAAGAAGAAGGAAGAGGGAAGAAGGAAGAGGGAATAACTTTAACGTCGGAACTTACGCACCAAGCTTAATAAACTGGGTTTCATGGACGACAATATTTCGTTGCAGTCCGTAGATTCGGGCAAAAACTCGGTTTCTGACTATTGGTGCGTAAGTCCTATTAACTCTAGGTACGCGCAGCGCCCTGTCTAACTATTTCCTATTTAGAAATCTCCCGCACTACGGGTTTCCCGTCTTTGATTTCGCCGACTAAAACCAAATCTGTACAGTTAACAAACAAGCCATTTTCTAACACGCCGGGAATATTATTCAAAGTTTTTTCTAATTCCGCAGGATTGTCAAGGTTATCAAATTGAACATCGATTACCATGTTACCTTGGTCGGTAATTACTGGGCCAGCTTTTCTGATTCCCATGCGGAGTTCTGGCTTGCCTCCCAATTTTTCGATGGCGCGAGTAACGGGGGTGATTGCCATCGGGATAACTTCGATGGGTACGCGAAAAGTCGAACCCAATTTATCTACCATTTTGGAACTGTCAACCACTACAATAAACTGAGTTGCGAGGTAATCGACAACTTTTTCGCGGGTGTGTGCCGCGCCGCCACCTTTAATTAAGTTGAGGTGGGGATCGACTTCATCAGCGCCGTCTATAGCTACGTCAATTCTGTCAATTTCGTCGAGGGTTGTCAGCGGTACTCCGTATTGTTTGGCTAATACTTCTGATTGAAAGGATGTCGGGACTCCTTTGATATCTTTGAGTTCGCCTGATTTTATGCGATCGCCCAACGCTTGAATAGTATAAGCTGTAGTTGACCCCGTGCCGAGTCCGACAATCATACCTGATTTTACGCGATCGGCTGCTGCAAAGCCGACTTGCTGTTTCATCAATTTTACGGGATCTTGTTCTGTGGTCATGTTCGGTATTCCTCAATAGCTTTAAGATTATATCATTTATTATGGATTTATTTAACCGCAGAGAACGCAGAGAACGCAGAGAGGAAGAAGCAGAAGAGACGGCACTCGCAAATTGTTTCAAGTGGGAAATTCTCTCTTTATTCTCTGCGCCCTCTGCGCCCTCTGTGGTTAAACAAAAAAAATCTAGTTCACAAATCGGCGGATAATTGCCATAATGAAAATCGGTTTTCTGGATACCTACACTTGGGATTATAATATTGAAACTCCTTATCGCGAACCTTTGGGCGGCACTCAGTCGGCTATTTGTTATTTGGCTGAGGCGTTGGCTGCGCTGGGAAATGAGGTATTTTTACTTAACAATACTTCCGAGTCTGGGATGTGGCGCGGTGTTGATTGCAGACAACGGGTAGGGGATAAAGCTAATTTAGAATTACTGCGATCGCTGGATTTTTTAGTTATAGTCAATATAGTCGGCAAAGCGCTGGAAATTAAGCCGCTTTTAGGCAAATATACTAAGTTGATTTTGTGGATTCATAATGAACCGGGCTTTGTCTTTCTTGAAAATTTTAATAATTATCAAGAAATTAATGCTTGCGATGCGTTTGTTTTTGTCAGCGACTGGCAGCGCGAGCAATTTCACGCTCGTTTTGGGCTTGACTCGAATCGCAGTTATGTTTTAAGAAATGCGATCGCACCTTGTTTTACTAACATTTTTTCAGATAATATTTTAATCCTATCTCAAAAATCTATACCGCCAATTATAGCTTATACTAGCACTCCCTTTCGCGGACTGGATATCTTATTAAAAGTCTTTCCCGAAATTCGCCAAGCTGTCCCCGGCACCAGATTGAAAGTATTTTCGAGTATGAAAGTACACCAAATAGATGACAATGATAACGAGCTTTTTTTCGGTAAACTTTACCAAGAGTTTCAGGCAACAGAAGGCGTCGAGTACGTCGGTTCCGTACCGCAACCCGAACTCGTCCGGCAACTGCGTTCAGTCGCGGTTTTAGCTTACCCGAATACCTATTTGGAAACGTCATCGATTGCCGTGATGGAGGCGATGGCTAGTGGTTGCCGGATTGTGACGAGTGATTTGGCGGCTTTGCCGGAAACAACGGCTGGATTTGCGCGTCTAGTTTCCATATCAGGGGTAGAAAATTTAGCATCTGTGACTAATTGGAAGCGTGCCGGCCAACCGGATTGGGAGGGATATACCAGGCGGTTTGTTGAGGCGATAGTCGAAGTTTTAAAAGAGTGTACTGGTGCAGGCGGCGCAACTGCTGAAACTGAGCTGAGACAGCAGGTAGAATATATAAATAGAGGGTGTATTTGGTCTGGACGAGCCAGAGAGTGGGTAGAATGGTTGAATAGTATTAGTGTAAAACCTGTAAGAGTGGCAGAGCAAATGATAACAGAGTTTTTGGTGGATTTAGAATCAGCTCAAGCATATTTTGTCAAGGGAAATCGCCTGAAAGATACAGGAGATATCGGTGGCGCAATCGAGAATTATCAGAAGGCTTTAGAGTGCAATCCCAAAGATGCGGAAGTTCATAAGAAGTTGGCGGAAGTTTATGTTTTGCAAGGAGAATTTGACCGGGCGATCGCCCAATGTAACCTCGCCATCAAATTTCAACCGAATTTTGCGGCCGCTTATTTGACAATGGGCAATACTCTGCACGCTCAAAACCATCTGGAAATGGCGATTCAAGCTTACTTGCAAGCTTTAGAAATTCAGCCAGAATTTGCCGAAGCTAGTGCGAATCTCGGCAGTATGTATTACAAGTTAGGGCAATTGGCAGAGGCGGCAATTGCTTACCAAAAAGCTGTTGCTATTAATCCCCGTTTGTGCTCTGTTCATTTGATGCTAAGCGGCGTTTTACAGCAGCAAGGAAAGTTAGATGCAGCAATTTCTTGCTGTCAAAAAGTGCTACAACTGCAACCGCGAGATGCCAGCGCTGCGGAGAAATTATCAAGTTTAATCGCCCAAAAACAGCGGGAAACTACCGACAGCAAATTTCTCGAATTAGAAACGGAATCTGACGAGCAAAAACCAGTATCTGTCAACAAAGATGAAGGCTATGGATTGCAGCCTTCGAGTATCAATTTGCCGCCAGCGCCCACTCCTGAAAATTTAAATACTCCGTTTACCAACCCTGCTGAAATTTCCGAACAAGTTACTTCGCTGAATGTTCCAGATAGCACACAAGTTGCTAATTTTCAAGCAGTAGAACAGTACAAAAAACTGGCAGAAAACTTTTTAGTTAAAGGTAAAATTCAAGAGGCAATCGCTGCGTGCCACCAAGCGATCAAAATTCGACCTGATTATATCCATGCTTACGTAACTTTAGGCAATGCTTTGCAAGCGGGAGGCAAAATTGAAGCTGCGATTAGATCCTATTCTCAAGCCCTAGAATTGCAGCCAAATTTTGCGGAAGTGCGCGCCAATATCGGCAGTATGTATTTCAAAATGGGGCGTTTGGAAGAGGCGATCGCACATTACCAACAAGCCATCGCCCTGAGTCCCGATTTAGCGGGTGCTCACTGGAATTTAGGCAAAGTATATCACAAACATGGCAACGTCGAAGCTGCGATCGCCTGTTTTCAGAGAACATCCGAACTCAACCCGCAACTGGTGGGCGCAGACTTCCACTTTAACCTCGGAAATCGGCTTTTTGGTCAAGGCAAGCGCGACGAAGCGATCGAAAGCTACGAAAAGGCGATCGCCATTAAACCAGATTGGGCAGAAGCCTATGCTAACATCGGCAGCGCGCGATCGCAACAAGGCAATCTCGATGCCGCCATCACTTCCTACCAGAAAGCCGTAGCCCTCAAGCCGGAATTAGAAGTGCTGCACTTCAATTTAGCCAATTCTTTCATGCAGCAATACAAGTACGAAGAAGCGATTACTAATTACCAAAATACTCTGAAAATTAAGCCCGATTGGCCGGAAGTTCACGCGAACCTCGGCAGTTGTTTTTCCATGCAGGGGCGGCTGGAAGAAGCTTTAGCCAGCTATCAGCAAGCTTTGACACTAAAACCGGATTGGGCAGAGGTTTACTGCCGGATGGGACACATTCAGAAGCAGGATAAGCCGTTGGATGCGATCGCATATTTTGAAAAGGCGATCGAATGCAACCCCAAATACAGCGAAGCCCACCAACAACTGTGCGACTTACTAAGCCACTCCACCAACCTCGCCAGAGCCCGCAGCGTAGCCGACAAATACTGCGAATTTTGCGGCGACAATGCCCCAGTCATGTCAGCCACAGCCTACGTTTTTTCCTACCTCCAATCAGGAGTTAGCAAACAGGCAATTCAAAAACTAGAAGAAATCGAAAAACTCTGCTACGAAAAAGTCGAAACCTTTAGTGTTATCGAACTCAAACTGCTTTACGAAATCTTCCTGTTTGCAGTTTCCCACCTACGAGATCACCGTGAAAAAAATGCCAGTTTCTACCGACTAATTGCGAAAGAATACTACCAAAAAGCCGTCCCGCAGCGGCAGCAACCCAACAGAATCAAATCCGCAAATTACCTGACAAAACAACAACCATTAAAAATCGGATTCCTTTCCAAACACTTCCGCCGCCACTCAGTAGGTTGGTGCAGCGAAGCCTTAATTCGCGAATTAAGCCGCATCACCCCCCACGTTCACCTTTATGTAACAGGTAAACTCAACCGAGATGAAGTTACGCAACGGTTTGAAGATATGGCCGGCAAGTTTTACTGGCCGAAAAAATATCCCAACGGCTTTGCTGACGGTGGCGAAATCCTCGCCGAAGTAGTGCAAGACGATTTGGATGTTTTGATAGATTTAGACTCGATGACAGTGCCGACAAATGTCGAAGTGCTGCACCAATATCCGGCGGGGATTTGCGTTTCTTGGTTGGGATTCGACGCGCCCTATATTTCGGATAATCACTACTTTCTTTGCGACGAACACACTCACCCCCCAGGTGTTGATAAAAATTACTTAGAACAGTTAGTGAGATTGCCTAATTGTTCGGTAGCAATTGGCGAATTGCAAAGCATTCCTGTGAATCGAGAGGCGATTAGAAATGCTCTGGGAATTGGCTTGGAGCAAATGGCTTATCTCTGTGTTGCGCCAGGGAGAAAAACTAATCCTGAAATGGTGCAAGCTCAAGTTAGAATACTTAAGGAAGTACCAGATAGTATGTTGATTCGCAAGGGCCAAGGCGATCCAGATATTATTCACAGCACTTATCGGGAAGAATGCGATATTCAGGGAGTAGATTTTGCTCGGATTAAGTTTATCGGCCAAACCAGAAGTGAAGAAGAACATCGCGCTATTTATTATGTAGCTGACGTGCTGTTAGATTCCTATCCTTATAATGGTGGGACTCACAATTTAGAGGCTTTATGGGCGAATTTGCCAGTAGTAACTAGATCCGGCGACCAATATCTTTCACGGATGGGTTATGCTTTTCTCAAAAGTGCAAATCTTGATGTGGGTGCGGCTTGGAGTTGGGAGGAATACACGCAGTGGGGAGTTAAGTTTGGCCGCGATGCTGGTTTGAGAAATGCGGTGAAACAGCATTTGATTAAGTCTAAACTGCCAGAAAATCTTGCGCCTTTGTGGAATCCTAAACAGTTAGCCCAGGATATGTATGAGGTGTTTCAAAAACTGTTAGCTAAATAGGTGGGGAATTGGGAATTGGGCATAGGGCATAGGGCATAGGGCATAGGGCATTGCTGCTATAGCAATCCCTCATCAGTTGCCAACTCCTTTCTTTCTTCTCTTCCTCTGTGCCCTCTGCGCCCTCTGCGGTTCAAAAAAAAGAGATATCAGGTAGAGAAAAGCGATTTCTGGATATTTTTACCCACCAGTAAAGTTTTGTAACAATATTCGTGAAAATGCGTAAAAACTCCGCGCCGAGTCTGATAAATAAATGCTGATTCATAGTACCGCGATCGCACTGACCTTATGCCGGTTAGGGCGATCGCTTTTTTTACCAAGCTGTCAACCGTCAACTGTCAACCGTCAACTGTCAACCGTCAACTGACTACTCGATCGCGCCCGCCCGACTTAGCCCGATACAGCGCCTTATCAGCAGCTTCAATCAGCATCTTCGGCGAATTTTGACCTTCAGAAATCGTCGCCACCCCCATGCTGAGAGTCACACAATCGGTGACAACGGACTTGAGGTGGGGAATTGCTAAAGCTTTGACGCGCTGGCGGATTCCCTCAGCAAAAGCCTGTGCAGCCGCGATATCCGTATTTGGCAAAATTACCCCAAATTCCTCGCCACCGTACCTAGCAGCCAAATAAAGGCGTTCTGCGGGTGCGTTCGTGCAACAATCCCCGATCGCCCTCGCCACTTGTTGCAAACAAGCATCCCCAGCCTGGTGGCCGTAGTTGTCGTTATAAAGTTTAAAACAGTCAATATCGCACATGATCAAAGATAGCGGTTCCGAACTGCTCGATAGTTCCCATTCGCGGTTAATCACCTCGTCAAACCGGCGGCGGTTAGCTAGCTGAGTCAGACTGTCCAAATTCGCCAACCCGTCCAACCGCTGGTTAGCAACAGCTAACTGCTGGTAAAGTAAAGATTGTTCGATCGCGATCGCCACTTGAGTAGCCAACTGACTCAGCAAATCCATGTCAAACTGCTGCCACTCGCGGGGTCCCGAACAGTGGTGGGCAATCATTAAACCCCACAGTTTCGGCACTTGACAAGAAGGATTACCGTCACGGTGTTCCATTCCCTGCTGCACAATAGGCACCACCAAATTCGCCTTCACCTGACACTGGGCCAAAAAATTGACGTGACACTTGGTCAAATTAGAACCCTGAATATCCTCTATGGCGCGAATGCGGCCGTTTAAATACTGTCCGATGTAAGTATTAGCAAAACAGCAATCGTCAATTCCCATCCCCTTCAGTGGCATCCATCCTTCTCCAACCGACTCCACCACCACATCTCCGTTCCAATCTGGGCGGAACCGGAAAAGAATCACCCGATCCGTTGCCAAAAACTCCCGCACTTCCGCTACTGTAGTGTTGAGAATCTCTTGGAGATCGAGAGAAGAACGGATGCGCGATTGAATCTGCGCGATCAAGCGTTCCCGTTCTATTTGTTGCCGCAGCGCGACTTGGGCTTGCTTACTGTGAGTAATGTCCCGACCTTCCGGCAGCAACAATACTATTTTGCCAGTTTCGTCCGCCACCGGTTTGAGAGAAAAATCGATAGTTGCCGTGCGGTTTGCACCTTGAACTTCCACTTCATAGCGGACAAATTCACCTTTTGCCGATCGAGAAATCGCCTCTTGCAACTGTTCCCGAACTTCCTGAGAAACTCCCCACCAAGGCCCCTGCCAAAACGGACGATTTGCCACATCTCGCAGCTTAATTCCAGCAAAATCCAGAGAAGTTTGGTTAGCTTCCAGTAAAGTGCCGTCTGGTTTCAACAAGCTGACAAATTGAAACGAAGAATCAAAAATTGCCCGAAAGCGCCGTTGAGAATCTCCCAACATTGCCGTCACCTTTTCACGAGAAGTAATATCGCGGAAGCGCCACACCCTGCCAATAATATTTTGTCCGACTCGAATCGGCTGCGTGTAGCGCTCAAAAGTCCGTCCGTCTTTAAAATCGAGAATATCGCAGCCATTAGACTCCGCATCGCTATAAATTTCTTTAACTCTCTGCAAAAAATCCCTCGGATCTTTAACTTGCTTAGTAAGAAATGTCAGCCGCACCGTTCTATCCAGCGAGTTTCTAACTTCTTCATGAATCCCCCACATTTGAACTAATTTTTCGTTAAAACTAATTAATTCTCCGCTGGTAGTAACGGCAAGAATGCCGTCTGCTGTTGCTTCCATAGTAGCGTGCAACAAAGAGCGCGAACGCTCTAATTCTGCTGCGATTAATTTGCGTTCCGTGAGGTTTCGCACTGCTTTAACCTGCACCAAACGACCTTCGTAAACTACGAATTTGCTGCGCACATCAGCAGGAAAAGCAGTTCCGTCCCGCCTGAGAAAAATCGCTTCACAGACGGTATTGCTGGCTGCGGAAATCATTTGCGGTGCCACTTTGTAAGATTTCGGCGATAGCAGTTCCAGCAAGCTCATTCCCACCATTTCCGCAGGTTCGTAAGCAAACAGCTTAGCAAAATTGCTGCTGACGCTCAAAATTGTGTCGCGGTCAGCGACGGCAACTGCTTCAAAATAAGCTTCACATTCGAGCAATTGTGCTGCTGTGTTGCCGCCACTCCCCCCGGCATAGCTGTTGTTGATTAGCTGTTGCATTTGCATATTTGCCGAGTACAGAGCGGCCATTGCCTGCCGATACATAGCAGTGCGTTTCTCGACTTTTTCAGTGAGGCGAGCGCGATTTTCTCGCAGTTCTCTTTCGACTGTAATTAAATCCGTAATATCTACTGCAAATACGATCACGCCAGCCACTTGCCCTGAGTCGTCACGGTAAGGTATTGTATCTGTCCGCACCCAGCATTTTTGACCGGAGGAAGTTGGCAGCAGTTCGACTTTTCCCAGTTTAGGAACGCCGGAATTGATTACTTCCAAATCTTCTAAATAATATTGCTCTGCTTCGTCTGGATAGATTTCATAAAAAGATTTTCCTTCTAGTTGATTTGCTGGAAAACCTCTCGATGCAGCGGCGGCTTTGTTAATTCGCAGCAGGCGGCTTTCCGTATCTTTGTACCAAATCATCGCCGGCACGGAATCAAAAATAATTTGCTGTTCTTGCTGCTGCTGACGCATTTCTGCTTCTGCTTGTTTTCTTTTAATTATTTCTTTTTGCAGTTTTTCGTTAGCTTTTTTGAGTTCGGAAGTGCCTATTTCTACTGTTTTTTCTAATTGATCGTAGTATTTTTTCAGCAAGTCTTGATGCTGTTCGCGTCGGATTTCTTCTAGTTTCAATCTTTCGCTAGCCTCCCAACTTTCCGATACAAAGTCTGCTAAAATTTGGCTGAATTCCTGTTCTTCTTCCGTCCACTCGCTGCCAGAATTTTCCCGTTCTACTCTGACAATTCCCGCCATTTTGCCTGCTAGCATAATAGGTAAGTGCAACAGGGAAGGAGAGCCTTGATCGGCAAAATAAAGACTGGCAAATTCTCGCGTTATCGGGTCATTTTCTGCTGCCACGGTTGCGATCGCACTTGCGGATTTTAAAGCTTCAAAATATGCCTGACAGTCGGCTGCTGTGACGATTATTTGTACGGAATGGAGTTGAGTATTTTGTTCGTAAAGGTCGATGCAGTGAAGCTGCGTTTTGTCTTCGCCGTACAGCCAAATGCTGGCTCGATCGCAGTTGACGATACTGACAGCCGTTTCTGTGACTTCGCGGATAAATTCTTCTAGATTGTTGCGTTCTTTAAGTTGACTTTTGGCTAATTTTGCGATCGCCAAAGCTGAACGGTGCCAATTGTCCTGAGAGTTTGGTGGCGCTGCGGAGGGCGAAGCGGCTTTAATTTCTTCGCAAACTAACAGTACAACCGGCCGTTGGAAATTGGCAACTGAGCGACCATCGGTATTTTCCTCTATTTTCCATTCTACCCCAGGCATGGCGCGCGCGGTTGCTTTTACCCAGATAATCTTGCCGTCTTTGCAAGTCAAGCCGCCTTCCCAACAGGCCACTTTTGGAGTTGACGTGCCGTTTTTCGGGTGAACCAATCTCGCAAATTCTGACTGCATCTTCTCTTGATCTTGGCAGTAAAAGATGTTAAAAAATGAATGACAAATTAATTCCTGCGACCTGTAGGCGAGGCGATACTGGCCGAATTGATTGAGCGAAAAAACTCTTCCCAAAGCATCTAGAACGAAATAAATGCCCGGAAAATTGTCGTAGAGAGTTTGATACCAATCCTGTTCGACTTGTTTGTTGGACAAAACTTTCGTGACTGCGAGAGCGTCGCCCGTGCCTGTCAAGTGAGAATTGTTGGTTTCTGGGTTGCTTGAATTACTTTTTTTAGCAAACACTTTTAGGTTAACTCGACTGTAATTAATTTTACTTTCTGGAATTTAACTTTCTTTTGAAACTAAATTCAACCTTTTATTTCAAAAAATTACAACTTGTAACAAAATTACAACTTGTCCAGCGCGTTGGTTTTCGCTTCCCAATGCAACCCCCGTATTTGTTTGTAATTGGTAAATTGTCTGTCGGCGATATTTGCGCCTAGTTGTAGTACCAGCAAGTTTAACTGCAATTACCCCCTGTGTAGCTGTAGTATCCTCGACAATGGAAAAAATAGGCAATTAATGGTTTTAAGTATCTATGATAACACTCAAATATCTCGTGTTGGGATTGACTTACTTGGGTTTCGGTTTGGGATATTTGCCCGGACTGCGGATGAACCGGGCAGCGATCGCAATTGTCGGGTCAGCTTTTGCCGTAGCTTTGGGGATACTCGACCTGAAAACTGCTTGGCAGGCGATCGACCCTGGTACGATCGTTTTTTTGCTAGGAATGATGGTCGTCAATTCGGCTTTGGGAGCATCCGGTTCTTTTCAACCAGCTTTAGAGTCTTCAATTCGCTTTACTCATTCTCCTTTGGGCATTTTAGCAGCGGTTACTTTTGGCAAAAAGGCGATCGACATTACCCGATACTTCGAGATAATTCCTTCTTCCCTTCCCCCTCTTCCTTCGCGACAAGAGCGGTTACGCGCGGGCTTCACCTAAAGCGCCTTCGCGGTTGATTAAAACAGCAAAACTCGCTATTTTCCAAGGCTCTATCTTAAAACCTCGCCCTTGAGGCAACTTTTCAGACAAATGTGCAGGTCGTTCTAACAAATCGACTGGCTCTACAATCTCCAACTCCAAATCGCTATCCAATTCTAACACAGCCTGTTTACCCTCGGATTCGCAGCACCGCAAAATCCACAGATTCGCATCATCTTCCGACTGTTTAAACGCCATCAACACTAAATTTTCGGCGGACAAATCCAAAAACTTGCCAACTGTCGGCAGAGTCTTATTTCTGGTTTTCTGTAACTGCGGCAACACCTTTACTAGCAGTGGCAAATTCAACTCGTACCCACGCCGAAATGTGCCTGCATCTTGCCAATTTCCAGCGTGGGGATAGACTGCACAAGTAAATTCTGAAACTCCAACATCTGCTTGTTCATCCGGCCAAGTCGAGCCCCGGAGTAAAGTCAGCCGGATTTGATTTGGTTGAATGTCGCAACCATATTTACAATCGTTGAGCAAACTCACTCCAAAACCGTTATTGCTGATATCAGTCCAGCGCAAAATCGGCACTTCCCATTTAGCTTTTTCGGCGGCTGTCTGCGGTTTTGTGGTGCGTGCGATCGCCCCGCCGGGAATTTCGCAAGTTGCAAAATCTGCTTCTACATTTAACCCGAAGGCTGCTTTTACCAAAACGTGAGTTTCTTGCCAATCTGCAACTGTCTTTATTTTCAGCAGCGGTGAACCTTTTTCTACCATATAATCTTGGCAAAACTCGGATTTGCCAATTTGCATAACTACGCGCAAACTCTGCCGCAATTCTCCCCGCTCTACCCAATAAATCTCTTTGAGTATCGGCGCGGGTAAAGGATGTTTTTGATAATTCGGATCGATGTTCCAAGCATCCCAATATTGACCGCTGTCTTGAAAGGCTTGCAGTTGATTGCCTCCGGCTGCATTCAACACTTCTCTATGATTAATTTTATCCCAAATGCTGGATAAATTGCCAGTTTGTTGGTCTATTTTTGCCAGAATAAGTTCATTTTCTAAGATGATTTGTGGGGCAGCAAAATGCGTTTCTTGACAAAGTGCGTTTTTTTGTGTTATACCGTATGTAAGTTTCGATAAATCTGTCTTGTTTTCGGTTCCTGGGCTTGTGGAGAGATTATGAACGGTTTGAGAGTCTTTACGACAGAGCCAAAACACGCGGTAGCCGATCGCCGGAACATCCTCTGCACAAAATAACATGGTAAATTGCGGTGGGAGTCGATCGCCCTTAACAATCTGCGAAATCAGCCGTTGTCCCGACAAATCGTAAATTTGCCAAGCTGTATCGGAGGAATCGGGAAGAGTTAAAGCGACAACCTCAGAGCGCGACCAATTGAGAGTATTAAAAATCAGAATCGGTTGAGCGTCCGACTGCGGCGGAGAAGGCAGAGAAATTTGAGCAGCGATCGCATCTAAAGATTGTAACAGGATTTGGCGACAAGCGCGATCGACCTCAGCAAAGGCTAGATTAGCATCCGTGTAGACTTGGGCGATCGCCGAACCGGGCAAAATATCGTGAAACTGGTTAAACAACACTTGTTTCCAAGCCGATTCTAACTCAGATTTCGGATAAACCGCACCAGTGCAGATTGTGGCGATCGAAGACAACAACTCAGCTTGATAGAGCAAATCTTCACAGCGGCGGTTTTGGCGTTTTTGGTCAGCGCGAGTCGTGTAACAACCCCGGTGGAATTCTAAATAAAGTTCGTCCTTCCAAATCGGGAGAGTGCGGAGATTTTCGAGTTGTGAGATAGAAGGATTTGCATCCGAAATTTTCGACAAATCGGAAAATTCTAGCGCCCGCAAATTCCCGACAGTTTCGCCAACTTGCAAATTTTCCCGATTGTCCGATTCTGAAACATCATTTTCGGGCCAAGTTGGCGTAACTTGCGGCAAAAACTGACTCTCAATCAAAGCCAAATAATCAACCGCCTTCGCAAACTCCATCCTAGGGAAAAAAGGCGACAATTTCCAGCGTTTCGCCACCTCCAGCATATCACGAGTCGGGCCGCCGCCGTGGTCGCCAACTCCCGGCAACCAAAGAGCATCTGGCAAATTAGTATTAACTTGCCAATCAAAAGCATAACTCGCCATTTTGACAGATGCTATACTTTCGCCGATCGCCCCAGACATCATGCTAAATATTTTAGTACCATCCAACCCTTCCCACCAAAACGCACCATAGGGAAATTCCGTCGAATCATTCCAGCGCAACTTCTGAGTCACAAAATAATCAACTCCACCGTCGCGCAAAATCTGAGGTAATTGCCATCCAAAACCAAAAGTATCCGGTAGCCAAGCCACCCGCATCAATTCCCCAAACTTTTCCCTTGCATAACGCTGTCCGTAAACAACTTGTCGCACCATTGATTCAGCCGAAATCAAGTTTAAATCCGGTTCAACCCACATCCCGCCAACAACTTCCCAACGTCCGACAGCCACCTGTTTTTGAATCGCTGCAAACAAGTCCGGGCGGTGTTCTTCCATCCAAGCATAAAGCGCCGGAGTTGAATGACAGAAAATCAAATCGGGAAACTCCGATTGTAATTTCAACACCGACTCAAAAGTTCGTTCAGCAGCTTCCCAAGTTTCCGGGACAGGCCACAGCCAAGCTAAGTCTAAATGAGCGTGACCGACCAAATAGATTTTACTTTTATATATAGATTTCGCGCCGCCATTTTCACCTATATATATAGATGTACTGTTTTGATTATCTCCAACCTGAGAAACTGCATTTCCTCTTCTCTCTGTGTTCTCTGTGGCCTCTGCGGTTAAATCATCTAACTCCCCAGAAAAAAATTTAATGTTGAGATTTTCCCCTATATATATAGATGTACTGTACTGATTCTCTCCAACCTCAAAAACTCGATCTATTCTTCCCTCTGTGCTCTCTGCGGCCTCTGCGGTTAAATCATCCAACTCCCCAGAAAAAGATATCCTCTCGCCATTTTCTCCAACCTCAAAAACTCGATCTATTCTTCCCTCTGTGTCCTCTGTGGCCTCTGCGGTTAAATCATCCAACTCCCCAGAAAAAGCTCGGAGATATCCCAGTAAATTGTGCCGCAAAACCGACAGAGAGCGATCGAACTTAGCGCGATTCGGTAAAGCCGACCAATCAATCAAATTAACCGCCAAATCAATCTCAGATTTTGGCAAATTCCCCTTGACAAACCAGGGATGATTTGCTATATTTTCGGTAGGGAGATATTGGGAATTTTTATTTTCTGAATTACCAGCTAGGGATTTTTGCAAAATCTCTAATTCATCCGCCACAAAACCCGGATCGAAACAAGCAGAATCTGCCGCTTCGTACAAGCAAATCGATCGCACTAAAGCACCATTATCGTGCCCCGGACTTATCAACCGCAACATCACAAAAAATTCATCACCCGGATTGACCGACGCACTCAACAAAACTCGATCGGCACAATCGAATAAATCACCTTGTCCGACTAACTCACCGCCCACAAAAATTTGAGCATCTTCCGCCCACCAAGTCAAGCCCAGCAGCAATCGCAAACCAGCCACAGGATAGCCGTGCAAATTGTCAGGAATGACAAATTTCTGCCCTAAATAAACAACTTGCTTCCCAGAGGGCCAAGCAATATGTCCTTTCCCGTTCAGTTCGGCAACTGGCCCGTTACAAATACCTACCGAACCCGCCACCGCGTCACCATCGCAGTACCTCCAGCCAGACTGAACCTCCAATTGACTGAGGCGGCGCAACTTCTCTACTACTTCAGAAATATTATTGCGATCGGGTGGCACGGAAGTGTTCATTTTTAGCTAAAATAGGAATTGCGTAGGAATCAGGGCTCAGCATCGAACCGCGTTGGCGCAAAGGACGCGAAGAAATAAGGGTTTCAGAGGTTTTGAAACTGCGATTAATATCTCGGTTTGATTTTACAGCAAAGTTTAGCAATTCCGGCGCGAATCTAAAACCTGAATTCAATAATTAAACTTATGTCTAACGGTTACTACGGCCCATACCAAAGCCGAATATTAAATTTTATATCCAAACAGTCCCGCCAAGTCGCCGATAATTGCGATCGCACTTGGCGACAAATTAAACAAACAACGCTCAACGGCACCCAAATTCTACTTTATCCAGCTTACTTGCTGGTGCAAAGTTCCCGAATGTTGACCAGACAGTTGCGGGAATCAAGTCCCAAGGTAGATTTACCCGAATTGCAAAAAGATGTCGGGGACGAAAATCGTGATTTGCTGCAAAATTGGGATGAGGGGGAAATGTCGGAAGGTGCGATCGGCAAAATCCTGCACTTAGCCGAAAATTTGCTAAACCCGTCACAAACTGCCAAAACTTTAGCCAGCGTCCCGCTGTTAATAAATCAGACAAATCCAGCAACGGAGAAACCAGCTAGGGGTTTACTTCCAGTTATCAATTTTTTCAGTGGAAAAACCGCCAAACATCAAATAACTTCCGCCTTAGAACATCCGCTAACCAAAACTCAATTAGACAGCAAACCACAAGTTAGCGCCATCGCGACTTTCATTCCGGCGCGCACTTTAGTTTTGGTGGGAAAAGAAAATCAGGTATTAGATATTTTGACACCCCAACAGCAGGAACTGCTGGAAAATCGGATAACTTGGGAAGTCGCCAACAACGGGCCGGAACGGCGGGAAGTTGCCCAAAAAGAATTAAAATTTAATCTCGGTTTGGAGTCGGCTGCTAAAAAATCTCAGTTAGCGCCGGTGCGTCGTTTTTGGGAATTGATGGCTTGGCTCCAGTCGAGTCCGGTTGCGGTGAAAAGAAATCAGTTTGGAGAATCAATTTTTGCAGTCAAAAAATCGATCGACCGCAACGCAATCTTACTCCAAAAAGCCGCAGCGCAGATGGCTGCTGCGACAACCGCACCGCAGTCGATTGCTCAATCACATTCCACCGATGACAATACCCCAAAATTAGAAACTAATTTTAACAGCAAGAGCGATCGCACCGGCAATCCGCTCTCCTTTGTCACATTACTCGATCGCGCCGCCGTCAACCTCGAAGAATTTACCGTCCCCCCAGCCGCCAAAACCACCGCCGCTAATCCCGAAGTCAAAATTGATACATCAGCTACACAAACTAATTTAGGTCTTACCGCCCGCGAAATTCTAGAAAAATACGCTCAAAACATCGAAAAAATGATTTGGTCGTCCGTAGACAACCTGCTGGGCAAAGAAACAGCAGCCAGTGATAATACTGAGAAAGCCGTTGCAATTCAGTATTATTTGAAACAGCGACAAGATCAAGAAACAACGCAAAATACCCCAGAGGTCGATCGACCTTGGTTGAATTGGCAAGACTTATTCGGGGAACCAGCGCCGCAGCAGTCGATCGAGGGAAGTTCCGAACCAGACGGCGCAACAGATGAAATCTCCATATCACAAAATAGCTCAAAAGTCAAGCAAGAAATTGCAGGAATGGCAGAAGGTCGATCGACCGCCGTCTCAATGTCGCCCTACCCCAAATCAATTCACCGCCTGCTAGCCGGACTCAGGCAGAGCTTGCTCGCACCAGAGTCAAAAAGTCAACCCCAAGAAGCATCAAATTTAGCAGTAACTCAAAAAAATAGCCCTGCACCCGCAGCAGCATCAACCCCAGGGGGGGTACAGGAAACCCAAGTGCTAAAAGACACAAACCCCAATACCGCACAAAACAGCCAATCCCCAGCAGCAATCACCCAGCAAACCAGCAAATATACCCCAACAGCGACAGCCTCCCAACCACAAAATCGCAGCGCCAGCGTCCCGCCCGCAGACGAATACTTAGAAACAAAATCCGAATCAATGGGTTACATTAAACACCCGCTAGAACAAGTGCTCGAATGGCTCGACCTACTCATGGTGCGACTAGAAAACATTTTAGAGCAACTCTGGAACTGGGCAAAAACTAATTGGCCAACAATCCCCCAAACCAAAGATAAAATTGAGTAATCTTTAGCCTATGATAAAAAAAGTTGCACTCGCAGCAATCAGCTCAGTATTAAACCATCTTTGGAGGCTCCCATAGTGCTAACCCTCAAAATCGTAGTTAATGTAGTTGTCCTATTTTTTGTTTCCCTGTTCATATTTGGATTTTTGTCCAATGACCCAGCCCGGAACCCCAACCGCAGAGACATGGAATAAGCCAGTTATCTGGGCCGCTAGTTCGGGGGGCCGACACCGCAGCCCCCGAACCAGGGCGCGAAGCCACAAAAGTGACTCAATCAAAACTTGACCTCGCACCACCAGCGAGGTTATGTTGTGGCAACAGAAACCCGTTTGCTAGGAAATATTCGCTGATTGCCGCGAAACATCTGTTTATTCAGTTGACAGTTGACAGTTGACAGTTGACAGTTGACAGTTGACAGTTGACAGATGAGAGCGACCTCTACAATGTAGAAGGAGGAGGATTGGAGCAATGAATAATCTTCTTTTAATTTCTTCCTACAAGGGTTCCGGCTTTAAACCAATTCTTTCTGGTAAGCAACCAAGTTTCTGAGGATGAGTCGGTTAGCTGCGAGGCATACCTGAAGATTTCCGGTTAACCTGGAAACGCTGCCTGTTAAATGCAAAAATTTTGATGATAAATTGTCCGCTATAAAAAACCCTCTAAAATCTAAAATCTAAAATCGGATGACTCACCTGTTGTAACTATGCCATATCCGGTCCCGCCGCCCGAACCATCTGCCATCATCTACATCGCGAAACAAAAGAAAGCAGCCCTAACTGTCGCAGCCAGTGATGGAGATATCCCCAGCAACTCCGCAGAAACACCGGAACCAAGCCCAGAAATCGTTCAGCCACCCCAGCAACCGGCCCAAGTAGAAGAAGCAGCAGCACTCCTCGATAACGCCCCAGCCACCAACCAACAGCCTCCAGAAATCGCACACCCCGCAGCCACAGTCGAAAGCGACGAAGCAGTAGAAGGATTTCAGCGCCCGGTTGCTGCGGAAAAACCCGAAACTGTAGAAGCCAAGCAAGATTCCTCATTTACTGCTTACCAGTTAGGTTCGGTAGAAAATGCTGTGGCAGCTCGGAATCGCCAAAAAATAGCAGGGGAGCAGAGAAAAGACGACAAGAATGCGCTAAAACCGCAAGAAAGTTGGTATCAGGCCCAAGGCCGACAGTTAGAAGAGAACGCTCCCGTACCAGCAGAGATTCCCGTTCCAGAACCCGCACCAGAACAGCCTCCCACCGAGCAGCAACAGTTCGAGATTCCCACACCAGGAACCGCCCCCACACCAAGAACCGCCCCCGCACCCACAACGCCAAGAGCGCCCAAACCAAAGCCCAAACCTGCCGTGCCCGGAGTCCGCACTGCGCCTTCTCAGCGGACGGTGCCATTTCCGGTGAGTCCGGCTGATACGATCGAAATTAAGGCCGACAGACAAGAATTTGACGATAAGCAGCAAATTGTCACGGCGGTTGGTAATGTTGTGGTGCGGTTCCGGCAAACTGTGATTGATGCCGATCGCGCGATCGTCAACCTAGTCACCCGCCAAGTGGTAGCATCAGGCAACGTCGCCTATACCCGCGGCCAACAAGTAGTCCGCGGCCAGCAGATGGAATTCAATCTCGGCCTCAACTCCGGCGCAGTCGAACAAGCCAGCGGCGAAATATTCCTCCCCGCAGCAGGTAGCGAATTAACGCCCACACTACCCACAGATATTAGTGCTGGAACCATTCTCGAACAGCCTCTGAGCGATCGAATTACCAGCCAGCAACCCCTGCGCGGAGTCAAATCCCCAGGAGCAGCCAGCATTACCGTCGGCGGCGGCGGACAGCTAGCAGCCCCCCAAGTTGTCGGCGCAGTCAACCGCATCCGCTTTGAAGCAGAACGCCTCGAACTTCTGCCAAACGGCGCCAGAGTAGCAACCAACATTCGGATTACTAACGACCCGTTTTCCCCGCCAGAATTTGAATACAGGGCGCGGAGGGCGACGATTACCAGGATTTCGCCCACGGCTGAAGAATTAGTCACACATTCGCCCCGCTTAGTATTCGACAACCGCATCAAAATACCCGTGTATCCCCGCAGACAAGTGTTTGACAGCCGACAGCAGAACGGCCCTTGTTTGACCTTTGGCTACGACGCCCGGGACAGGGGCGGTTTGTATGCCGAGTGCGGTTTTCAGGTATTGCAAAACGGGCCGGTGCGGCTCACCCTGACACCCCAAGTTTACCTTCAGCGGGTCGTGGCAGATCACGGCGGCAATCCGTTTTTTCCCGACAGCTACGGACTCAAAGCGAAGTTGACCTCTAGGCTCGGCCCCCGTACCAATATCGAAGCCTCAGCGATATTTCTGAGTTTCGAGAATTTCCCGAATTTGCCAGAAGACAGCTTTCGGGGCAATTTTCGCCTGCGGCAGGCGATCGGCACTCACTCTCTAGCGGCAGAATACAGTTATCGCGATCGACTGTTTAACGGCTCTCTGGGCTATCAAACCGTTCAGAGCAGCCTCGGAGCAGTGCTCACTTCCCCTGTCATCCCGCTAGGCAGAACAGGCATCAATCTCAGCTACCAAGCCGGGTATCAATTTATCAATGCTGACACCGATCGAGCAGATTTGCTCGAACCAGTGCGCGAAAACAACCGCATCGATTTAGGCCGCGCCCAAGCCAGCTTCGCCTTGAGCCGCGGCTTCAACCTGTGGGAGGGTAAACCGCTACCCCGCACTCCCACCCAGGGTTTGAAGTACACGCGCAACCCAGTGGTTCCTTTCTTGCAACTAGCCTTGGGAGTCCGGGGAGTTGGCACTTATTACAGCAGCGGCGACACACAAAACTCGATCGCCACCAGCGTCGGCATTCAAGGGCAGTTCGGTCATTTCTCCCGCCCTTTCCTCGACTACACTGGATTTAACGTAACTTACACTCAGGTAGGGCGGGACGGCATATCGCCTTATTTGTTCGATCGGCTAGTAGATTTGAAAGTCCTATCTTTTGGACTTGTCCAGCAAGTTTATGGAGGATTTCGAGTCGGCTTTCAAACAGCTATTAATACAGAGAGCAAGGAAGTAATCAGTACGAACTACACTTTAGAATACAGCCGTCGCAGCTACGCAATTATTTTGCGTTTTAATCCTGAACGTCAAGTCGGCAGCCTGACTTTTAGAATTAGCGACTTCAATTGGAACGGCAGTCCCCAACCTTTTTACGGGGACGTGCGAACTGTAGAAGGAGGCGTGCGTTTATCCGATTAATTCAATTGGGGGTAATGGGTAATCAGTAATTGGTAATCGGTAATTGGTAATAACCAAGCAAAAAAAATCACCAATTCCCAATTCTTCAATTCCAAATGCTCCAAATGCTCCAATTCCCAATTTCCAATTCCCAATTTCCAATTCCTAAGGACAACTGACAACTGACAACTGACTACTGACTACTGACAACTGACAACTGACAACTGACTACTGACTACTGACTACTGACTACTGACTACTGACTACTGACTAATGACTAATTACCAATTCCCATGACAGATGGACGTACAATATCTGCACAAGCAGCAGCTCTGCTGGTTCACTACGGTTTTGATCTAGGTGGCAAAAAAGCAGAGAAATTGGCTGGTGAATGGCTGACCAAGTATCCCGGCTATTGGCTGCGTTTAGCAGTAGTTGAAGCGCTTTATCAAGGGCGCTACAAAGCTGTTTCTGTCGGACAGCTATTGAGTATGTGGCACCGGATAGGCCAACCACTTTATCATTTTAATCGCGAGTTTGAACGCTTAGTCTGCAACAACTTTCCTCAAGATTTAACCTTTGAAAGTTATGCTCAACCGCCGCAGGAAGAGATACTTTTATCGAACCCGGAATCGGAAGTCGGTGTCGCAGAATTAGATCCAATTGAGCACTCAGAAGCAGAACTCGATCGCCCGCCAGATGCAGAAGTCCCGAATACAGAGGTTCTGGAAGCAGAACAACTGCGCGTCGCGGACGATCGCACAAAAGAAAATACAGAAGTTGTAGTATATGAAGATGTGGATGTTACCGCCCTGGCCGATCGAGCCGAACCAGAGCGCCAATTAATAGACCAAGCTGTAACAAAATCATTCCCAGTTGCCAAACACACTGATTTTCACACCAAACTAAAAGCCGTTGCCCGAGAAGGCCGTAGAAAGAAAGGAGAAAGCATCAACAAGAAATAAGCTGTGAACTTTGGGAATGAGATAGTTGTTTGTCACTATTAACTTTTCGGACTTGCACCCATCCGAATTTCCGAACAAAAAGATGCTTGTTCCGTACCGTTAGCTTGCTTAACAACGCTAGTCCGCAGCCGCAGATTGGGGATGAGATACCACAGCCTTTCTTCAGCATGGACGGTATCTGATTCTGTAATCAATGTCAGCACATCGTCGCCACCCATCACGTAGCGGGTGTTTCCCTTTGCTTGCAAAACTTTGCCTTCGCTGGGATTGTCGGGATTCGGGACGATCGCTAATATTGTAGAACCAACTTGTTTAGCTTGGTTGCGATCGGGAACACCATCCCAAGAAATCCGAACGCCCTTTAGCCCAGTTGAGTCCGGGTTAATCGAGTGCTGTTGGCAAAGTTTGACGACTGCTGCATCGCTAGCTGTCAGCATTTCTATTTTGAGGTCAGATTTACCTGCTTGCAATTCCCCAGAATTGAGATTGTGTACGGTGCGCTGAGAAAACCATTTGCCTGCACTTAACTCAAAAAACTCGATAACATCCATGAAATTTGTCTCTAAACTTAAATACTTCTTTATTTTCGATCGCCACGGGCGTACTATAAACTCAGAAACCCGGTTTTTGCCTGCGTACCTAGCGGTTAAACCAATGATTTTAGCCGATCGACCAGGTTTAAGAGTGCAAGTGCCACTCTATATTTTAAAGGAATAGGGCGCGCCTGCAAAACTTTCCGGGATTTGGGCCAAGCAGATTGCAGGTTTGGTTGAGGTAGGAAACCCCACCGGGCGACAGCAGGCTGATGCAGCCGAGTTGACAGAAAACTAGATTCGGCATCGTATTTCGCTAAAAAAGTCTTGTTCGCACATCAAATAGGATTGCGATAGCTCAAAAAATTGAGCTTTGAGAGTGTTAGCCGATCGACAATCATCGTTCCCCGACCAGCTATATTAAGAAAAACAACGATATATGTCAGGTTTTGTCGATCGGCAGATTTGGGGCTGTTGAGTTGAATTATCTTGGTGACGGTTGATGGTAATCGCAGGCCTTGAAAATTCTCAAACCAGACTCAGACTAAAAAACCAGCGATTCATCGAAGCATCACCAAACCGATGGCAGCAGCCCCGTAGCAAATAGCCTTCAAATATGCCATGCTAAGTAAACGAGCAAAGTAAGCAATAAAACTTTCTCGATCGGGTTTTGGACAAGGTGCAGCTAGCGATCGCATACATTAAAAAAAGACATCCACAAATTTATGAGCGAGTTTACACAAGGGCTAGATAAAATGCAGCCCGCAGAACAGACGCACTGTTTGGGAATCCTACCAAGTCAGCTAGCAGCGACTTCAGACTCAGAGAAATTATACAGCTTACTAACAGATTACAATTTTATTCAAGCCAAGCTGTCAGCATCGGGAGTACAAGCGCTAATAGAAGACTACGATTTAGCAACAAGTCCCGATATTATCACCGACAAAAAAGCCGACAAACTCAAATTAATCCAAGAAGCAATCCGGCTTTCTGCCCACATTTTAGCCAAAGATAAAACCCAACTAGCGACCCAACTAATTGCCCGCTTAATGCGCTTTGAAATTCCCGAAATTCAAGCACTACTAGCCCAAGCAAAACAGCAGAAAAACCCCTGGTTGCGGCCACTAACGCCCAGCTTTACCCCTCCAGGTGGCAGATTGCTACGCACCCTCACCGGACATACAGACTGGGTACAAGCTGTAGCAATCACCCCCGACGGCAAGCAGGCAATTTCTGCATCCTCCGACCACACTCTCAAAGTTTGGCACTTAGAAACAGGAGAAGAACTTTTCACCCTCAAAGGTCATCTTACCTACGTCAATGCTGTAGCTGTCACCCCAGACGGCACTAAAATAATTTCCGGTTCTTGGGACAACACGATTAAAATTTGGAATTTAGCAACTGGAACAGAAATATTAACATTAGCAGGTGATACTTTTGCAGTAGAAGCAGTAGCAGTAACTCCCGACGGCAAGCGAATAATTTCTGGTTCCTGGGACGGCAGCATAAAAGTTTGGGACTTGTCAACAGGGGCAGTGATTTTTAACCTGAAAAGTCACAGCAGTTTTGTGCAGTCCGTAGCAGCAACTCCCGATAGCAAACAGTTAATTTCCGGTTCGGGAGACAACAGCATTAAAGTCTGGAATCTAGAAACAGGACAAGAACTTTTTACCCTCACCGGACATACAGATTGGGTAAAAGTAGTAGCAGTAACTCCCGACGGTAAACAAATAATTTCCGGCAGTTATGACAGCACAATCAAAGTGTGGAGTTTGTCAGAAAAAAAGCAACTTTTTACTTTAGGAGAACATAGCAGTTTCGTCCAAGATATAGCAGTAACTCCAGATGGAAAACAAGTAATTTCAGCAGCCGGCGACAAAACGCTGAAAGTTTGGAATCTAGAAACAAAAGCAGAACTTTTTACTTTTACTAATCACATCGCGCCCGTGAATGCTGTCGCTGTTACCCCCGACGGGAAGCGGATAGTTTCTGGTTCATCTGACAAAACTCTCAAAGTTTGGCGCTTAGAAACAGGCAAAGAAAATTTATCACCTGCCAGTCACGATGACTGGGTAAATGCTGTAGCACTGACGGCGGACGGTACTAAAGCAATTTCCGGTTCAGGAGACAACAGGATTAAAGTCTGGAATCTCAAAAACGGGCAAGAAATTTTTACTATTGGGGGACATCAAGACTGGGTAAAAGCGATCGCAATAACAGCAGATAGCCAGCGAATAATTTCGGGTTCCGGCGACAAAACCGTGAAACTTTGGGATCTAGAAACCGGAACCGAAATCTTGACTTTCACGGGTCATACAGACTGGGTAAATTCTGTAGCTGTTACCCCTGACGGAACGATGGCAATTTCTGGTTCTGGAGACAAAACTATTAAAGTTTGGAGTTTAGAAACAGGAGACGAACTTTTTACATTTTCAGGTCATACTGACGGGATAAAAGCTGTGGCAGTTACTCCAGACGGAAAATGGGTAATTTCGGCGGCCGGCGACAAAACTTTGAAAGTTTGGAGTTTGGGGAAAGAAAAGAATATTTTGAAAAATATGTGGAATTTAGTCGTAAAAAATCAACTTTTTACTCTCAAAGGTCATGAGAGTTTTGTGAATGCTGTGGCAGTTACAACGGATGGCAAATGGGTGATTTCTGGCGGGCGGGAACACGATCTGAAAGTTTGGAATTTGTCAAGTAAAAAAGAAGCTTTTACTTTGGTAGGTCATGCTGATGCAATCACAGCTTTGGCGACTGTGGGAAATAAGGTGATTTCGGTTTCGGATGACAATACTCTGAAAGTTTGGGATTTGTTGAGTCGCAAAGTAGTTGCTAGTTTCAGGGGAGATAGTGCTTTGAAAGCTTGCGCTATTGCACCGGATGGGGTGACAATTGTGGCGGCGGAAGCTTCGGGACAAGTTCATTTTTTGAAGTTGGAATTAGTCAGTCGTCAGTAGTCAGTAGTCAGTCGTCAGTCGTCAGTCGTTAGTCGTCATTAGTCATTGTGACGATCGCATTTTTGCTAAACTTGAAAAGTGCGATCGACCTTTTCCCCAATCTAGTTTACAATTATTCCGGGTCAATGCCCATCGATCGCAGTCTGTCTAACTTAATTCATCTGGGTTAATTCCCATTTCTCGCAGCCGTTCCGCCAAAAGTTGCGATCGCCGCCGTTCCTCTTCTAAAGCTGTTTCTGCAAGTTCTGCCCGCTGACGTTCTTGTTCTGTCCGCTGTTCGGCTTGTTCTAGCAGTTGACAAATCTCAACGTAGGAGAAAAATCTAGTGCCATCAGGTCGATAAATTTGCAATTCATCGCCTGATAAATCGAACCGGATGGCTAACCTTGGACTCGCGTAGTTGTCCATAGATGCGATCGCATCCAAGCCGTCTTCTCCGCGCAACCAACCTCTGAGTTGATTGTTAGTAGGATTGTAAATGTAATATTCTTCAACTTGGTGGCGATCGTAAAAAAGTAATTTCGTCTCCATTTCATCCTGGCTATTGCTAGGAGAGAGAATCTCAAACACAACTTGCGGTGCAATTCCTGACTCGTTCCACTGCTGATAAGAACTCCGTCTCCTTTTCGGTGTGCCGAAGACAACCATCACATCCGGGGCATTAACAATATTCGGTCTTCCCTGAACCGGATACCAAAACAAATCGCCCGCTACAAATACATTCTCGTCATTAGCATACATCCATTCTAGATTTTGCTCAATGACTAGAATCCAGCGAAACTGATCGGTATTGTTTGCCATTGGTTTACCGTCGGTGTCGGGGTAGATAATCTGTTGCTGAGTTGGGGATGGGATTTGAGTTACCATAACTGTTGTCCGGGATTAGGGACTATTTGATTTAATTTTAGCTGTTTCGGAAGGGTGAGAAGTGCGACTCACGCGCGGGATAGCTACGCTTCACGACTTTTCAACGAATTTCTGCGGTTCATTAAAAAAAATCTCATTCAGCAGCGAAAATAGGGCAGACACCGCCCGCCCCAGCAAACTACTTCCTCTGCAACCTCACCCCACGTATAGAATAGTCCAAAAGCTCGATCGGGTGCATCAAAGTAACAGCCTTCCCCTGCAACTCCAAATGCTTCTTAATTTGCAAAGAACAACCAGGATTAGAAGAAGCAATCAACTCAGCCCCAGTATTCAGCAAATTCTCCACCTTCTGCACACCCAACTCATCAGCAATTTCCGGCTGCAACATATTGTAAACCCCCGCACTCCCGCAACACAAAGCAGCATCCACAGGTTCTTTTAACTTCACCCCCGGAATTTGTTGCAGTAATTGACGCGGCTGCAAACTAATCTTTTGTCCGTGCAACAAATGACAAGCATCCTGATAAACAATTGTCAAATCTCCATCAATCAAAGGATTGAGTTTCGCCGTAATTCCCGCACTTGCCAAAAACTCCTGCACATCCTTCACATTAGCAGCAAACTTCTCAGCTTTCTCCCGATAATCCGGGTCATCAGCTAAAATGTGACCGTATTCTTTCAAAGTGTGGCCGCAGCCAGCAGCGTTGATAATTACAAAATCAACATTAGTATTTTCAAAGCTGTCAATCATTTGTCTCGCCAAAGATTGCGCCTGCTGGGCTTGTCCTTGATGTTCCGGTAAAGCAGCGCAGCATCCTTGACTTTTGGGAATCACAACCTCGCAGCCGTTAGCCGTCAAAACACGCACCGTAGCCTCATTAACCGGCGAGAACAACAACCTCTGCACGCAACCTAAAATCACGCCGACTCGATAGCGTTTCTCCCCTTGTGCGGGAATTACTTCCGGCAAATTATCCCGAAAAGAATCAACTGTTACCTTCGGCAAAATTGATTCCATCGCCGCCAAGCGGGGAAATACCTTTTTCAACAAACCTGTTTTACGAATGAGTTTTGGCAGTCCTAATTTTTGATAAATAAACAGCGGTACAAGCAAAGGCCGCAATCTGTGAGGATAGGGAAATAGATTAAAAATCAGAGTACGAATTACATTGTCAGAAAAAGTGCGTTTTTGATTCCTAGTAACTTGGTGGCGAGTTGCAGAAATCAGCTTATCGTATTGAACTCCAGAAGGGCAAGTTGTCACGCAGGCCAAACAGCCCAAACAAGTATCGAAATGCTGCGAAGTTGCTTCATTTAAAGGTGCGTCGCCTTCGTTGATTGCATCCATTAAATAAATGCGGCCTCTGGGCGAATCCATTTCTTTGCCAAGTACGCGATAACTCGGACAAGTTGATAAGCAAAAGCCGCAGTGCACGCAAGTATCAATTAATTTGGGATCAGGCGGGTTGATGGCGTCGAAACCGGGAATTTCGAGGGTTTGCAAGTGAGGATTTTGTGCTAAAAAATTGCTTTCTTTAGCTGGCTTTAAATCTTCGCTGGGAATTTGTGATTTTTCTGATGTTTGCATATATGGCAGTTGACAGTTGACAGTTGACAGTTGACAATTGCTTAGTACGGGAATCAAATCATTTATGCTTGACGGATATCGGATATATTCATGAGGTTATTTATGTTATTTATGTCCGCGCCCGATGTGGCGGTTGCTATATTACTTAATTCTTTTGGTTTGCATTCAGGATTTTAGTTCTTTTCCTGGGATTTAAGAAGGACTGAATTCCTCACTACAAACCTTAAATTCCTGGTTCGTAGTGAGGATTTTAGTCCTCTTCCTGGGATTTAAGAAGGACTGAATTCCTCACTACGAACCTTTCAAGATAAAACGATCGCAATTCAAGATATTTTCCGGGTCAAACTCTTGTTTAATCCGGCGCATTAAATCGATCGCACTTCCAGTATAGCCCCAAACATCTAACCCTTGCTTAATGTCGGTCGGCGCTGCCAAAACAGTCATAAAACCGCCTTTAGCTTCGCACGCCCTGCGTACCTGCAACAGTGTATCCGCAGTCGCAGTCTCAAACCGCAAAACCCCCAAACCGCTGCCCGCGTGAATCAAAGCGTCCTGTACAGGCAACTCGTTAATTGCTTTGACTGCTTCCGAGGGTCTGATTCCTATTTTGCAAATAATTGCTGACTTTGTGCCAGAATTCCACATTGTTTCTGGTAATCTTTGCCATAACTGAAGCTCATCATTCTCCCCGCAGTTAGTGCCTTGCAAACCCAACTTTTCGGCAACTTCCAGCAAGCGGGCTGATTGTTGTTTAACGCTTTCGGCGATACTTTGAAACCTCACTACCAATCCAGAACCTTTACCCAAACTAAGTTTTTCTACTAACTGCGGTGATAGCAAATCAACAGCAGTCGGTGTCAGAGCAGAAGATAATAAAATTTGAGTGGCTTCAGCTAAAGCATTAGTTTCTCCTGTTAGTATGACAGTTCCCGATGATTCCGGCAGCGGATAAACTCGGAAAGTTACTTGAGAAATGATGCCTAATGTGCCGTAAGCACCGGTAAACAGTTTCATCAAGTCGTAACCGGCGACATTTTTAACAACTCGACCTCCGGCTACAGCAATTTTACCGTCCGATCGCACAAACGTAATTCCCAACAACAAATCGCGCACGCCCCGATAGCGGTGTCGCAAGGAACCCGTGTCAGCAGTAGCGACAATCCCGCCCAAAGTTGCCTGTTGCGGATATGCTGGATCGATCGGCAAAAATTGACCTGCTTTACCTAAAATTTCCTGCAAATCCGCAAACTTCATGCCCGCTTCCGCAGTCACCGTCAAATCGCCCACAGCGTGTTCTACCAGCCTGTTCAGACGCCCCGTACTGACGGCAATTTTGACTCCCTTGACTAAACCGCCCCAATCGAGTTTGCTGCCACTACCACAAGGCAAGACTGCACAGCGATTTGGCTCAGCCCAAGCAATCACCGCCGCGAGTTCTTCCTGAGTATTGGGGTAAACGGTGCAGTCTATTTTCGTGCCCGGGGCAACAGCTTTTTCTACCCGTTCTTGCCAAAATGGCTCTGTATCTTGCCAGCGACAGATGCCAGCAGTCCCGACAATACTTTCTAATTCTTGTGTGCTTACGTAATTTTCGGTAGAAAAAGATTTCATGAAGGTTATCAGACGCCCGGTAAAAAAAATATCAAAACACTGCCTAAAACCATTAAATATTAATACGGGCCCGATATTCAAAACATGAACAAACAAATGTCTCAAAACCGAATTTCTCTGGGAATTACCGGTCTCAACGAAGTGATTGGCGGCGGCCTAATTTCTCAACGCTCTTATCTGGTGCGCGGCGGCCCGGGTACTGGCAAGACTACACTGGGCTTTCACTTTTTGGCAGCAGGTTTGGCTGTGGGAGAAACGCCCCTGTTTATTACTTTAGGAGAACCCGAAGCGCAATTGCGGGCCAATGCCCAAAGTCTCGGTTTTGATATTGAAGCGATGGCGTTCCTGGATTTGAGCCCATCCTCAGAATTTTTTACAGAAGTTCAGACTTATGACATTTTCTCCCCCTCGGAGGTGGAGCGAGAACCGACTACACAAAAGATTATCGATCGAGTCAAAGCTGTCAAGCCACAACGGGTGTTTTTGGATGCAATCACCCAATTTCGCTACTTAGCTGCGGATGAGTTTCAGTTTCGCAAGCAGGTTTTGTCTTTTCTGCGGTTTTTGGTGGAAGGGGGGGCGACGGTGGTGTTCACCTCAGAAGGCACTTCAAGTGCTCCCGACGACGATTTGCAATTCATCAGCGACGGAGTAATTTACTTGGAACTGCGCCCTGAAGGACGCGCCCTGTCTGTCACCAAGCTGCGAGGCTCCAACTTTCGCAGCGGCCGCCATTCGCTGCGCCTGACTCAGGCTGGTATGGAGGTGTTTCCGCGACTGCTTCCTGGCAACTATCAACAGGATTTTGTTGCTGAAGCAATTTCTTCTGGGGTTCCAGAAATGGACGAGCTGCTGCACGGGGGACTGGAACGGGGGACTGTGACGGTGATTACTGGGCCTAGCGGCGTGGGTAAAACGACGGTGGGGATGCAGTTTATGAAGGAGGCGGCGGGAAGGGGGGAGCGATCGGTAGTTTACATTTTTGAGGAGTCAATTTCTACTCTGCTGGGCCGCTGCGAATCAGTTAACATCCCGGTTGGGGCGATGATTGGGCAAGGAAGTCTTTCCGTGATACCCGTAGAACCTTTGCTGTACTCGCCGGATCAGTTTGCCTGTATGGTACGCCAGGAGGTGGAGCAGCAAAAGACGCAAATTGTGATGATTGACAGCATTTCTGGCTATCAGCTTTCGATGCAGGGGCAAGATTTGGTGAACAATTTGCACGCTTTGTGCAAATATCTGAAGAATATGGGAGTCACCGTTATCTTGATTAATGAGGTAGAAGCCATTAGCGGAGATTTTCGCCTGACTGAGATCGGGATTAGCTATTTGGCGGATAATCTGATGTTTATACGCTATCTGGAACGCCAACTGCATAATAGGACAGAAATCCGCAAGGCGATCGGCGTAATTAAAAAACGAGTCAGCAATTTCGAGAGAACTCTGCGAGAACTTGAGATTACTCGCTACGGCATCAAAGTCAGCAAACCGATACGGGGGCTGCGCGGCATTTTGAGCTCGGCGCCGACGTGGATTGAGGGGGAAGCGGAGGAAGATTGAATCGGGGTTCTCCGTGCTGTTTTTGGCCATTTGCTGCTAATTTTGCAGTTGTGAATCTACTAATCAGTAGGGTGCGCACCCCGCACCTCACCACTAACAGTAGTGCGCGCACCCCGCACCTCACCACTAGCCTAAGTTCTGGAAAACTTAAATATATTGGTAAAATTGTATATTTTCCGACTTTTATAGCAGTTTTCAATTCTATAAAATACAGTAAGGACTTAGCAACGGGGCCGTGTCCTGCGATCGAGCATCTGTACTTCACTCAACTGAAAACCGCTGTAAGAGCTCGCCGAAAAGTAAGCTAATACCAGATCAAAAAAATAATCCAACTTTAGGTAAGCTCCAAACCCATATATAATCAGTCATTCCCAATTCTTCACTTCTTTAATCTAAAACCTCAAATTGTATAATCCGTATTCAGAGGAAGCTGATAGATGACTGACAACTCAATAATTTTAGCCGTAGACCGCAATCACCGAAACTTGGAACTCCTAGCACAATTTCTCAACAAAGAAGGATACCAAATGATCGCGGCTTATAGTTTTGAAGAGGTTGCAAAAGCTATCAGTGAGCCTGCTAGGATCGGGATGGCTTTAGTAGATATTTCTGGTTTTGACCGCCAGATTTGGCACTGTTGCGAACAACTGCGAAATCACCAAATCCCTTTTCTGATACTCTCGCCCAGACAAAGCGCTGCCATTCAGCACGAAAGCCTCTGCCACGGTGCTCGGAATATGTTGGTAAAACCTTTGATCGTTAGAGATTTGCTATCCATTGTTCACAGCTTGCTAGGAGAACCTGTGTGAGTCAAATTTTATTGCTTGTCGAACAGAAAGAAAATCGCCGCCTGTTATTAGAATGGCTAGCAGTTTACTATGAGGTGTTGCTGCCAAACTCAGGAGAAAATAGTGAGAAATTTTTACCATTTAATCAATCTTTTGACCTGGCTATAATTGATGGTCTTGCCCTGAAACGCCACTGGCAATGGGTTGCAGCCCAAAAACAGGCAGAACACCCGGTATGCTTGCCTTTTCTTTTGATTACATCCCGCTCGGATGTAGGGATGGCAACGCAATTTATTTGGCAAAGTATTGACGATTTGATTATCGCTCCGATCGAGAAGATAGAATTGCAAGCGCGGGTGGAGATTTTGCTGCGATCGCGCCAGTTGTCTTTAACTCTCAAATTGTCTCACGACCAACTCGATCGCACTTTGCAAACAGCCCAAGAACTCAACGAGATGAAAACCTCTTTGCTGTACATGATTGCCCACGACGTTCGCAATCCTTTGAATTTCATCATCGGCACTACACAACTTCTTACCCAGTACAAATCGAAATTAACAGATGAGAAAACACAAGAACTGCTAGACAAAACTCAAGCAGCCGCCAAAGGCATCGATCAGTTATTGGACGACGTTCTGCTGCTAGGCCGTGTTGAGTCAGGAAAAACCGGGTTTTGCTTGCTACCGCTTGACTTAGCAACGTTTTGTAATGAATTGGTAGAGGAATTTCAGAGCAGCCTAAAGTTGAAACCTCAAACTGAGCCGGTAACGCTGATTTTTGTGAATCACGGTCCATCGGCGATGGCGTGTTTGGAGGTAAGCTTGCTCCGGCGCATTCTGGGAAATTTGCTGTCAAATGCGATTAAGTATTCTCCCCCAAATACCGAAGTAATCTTTGAATTAAAACTTACTGAAACTGAGGCTATTTTTTCGGTACAGGATGCAGGAATTGGCATACCTGTAGCAGACCAAGGAAGGCTGTTTGAGTCATTTTACCGGGCTACAAATGTCGGTAGAATTCCCGGTACTGGACTGGGGCTGAGCATTGTTAAAAAATGTGTGGACTTGCACGGTGGCGAAATTACATTGATCAGTGAAGAAGGCGTCGGCAGTATATTTACGGTAACGCTGCCGATCGATCGCAAAACCTAGAAAAAAGCAAATCTCGCCTGCAACGCCTTAAACTAGATGCAGGAATTATATTGGGATTTAAAGACGGGATTTTTGGCAGGGATGATAAATCGCTGGTTTCTCATTTTTATTACGGCATCGATGCAAGGCTTTTGATGGTTTTTTCCTAGGCAATTCCAGCGGAAATTTATCATGCTCGATCGCACCGCTGGCGGAAAATTCACACTATTTTAAAGTGCATCGCGCTGCTGCTATTTCTCTGCCCAAGAGTAACGGGTTCTCGCGATTTGTTGGAAATTCGTTTAAGCTAGCAAAAATAACTCATTTATCACGGCAATTTCAAGAACTAAACTTGTCCGAAACCAGCGCCAAAATACAGTAAAATACTTTATTTTGTGTTCGTTATTACTTTTTTAGACTGACTAATTCAAAGTTCTAAAGGAGCAATAGCGTTAAACAAATTTTCTAGGATAAATCGCAGCAAAGATTGAGTTGCTAATATTAAACCTAATCGAGCTTGGGCTAGTTTTGGCTGTTCTATTTTAACTTCTCCCCAAATTCGGCACTGGCTGTAAAAAATCTGAAATGCTTCGCTCAAACTATTGGCTAATTTGAAATAATTGACAGGTTGTTCGCGGTTTTTCACGTCAAAAGTAGGATATAAATTGTCTAGCACTGTTAACAGTTGGGATATTAAACGGCGTTCTGCTGGATGCACTAACCGCAGTCGATCGCCCTCGTCAATCCAAGGGATAGGATTTGGACTCGCTAGGAACCAAATTTGCGGCGCTGTAGTGACATCGGGCTGTGCGATCGCAATTATGCGATCGCGATCGGCCATTCGCAACAGGGAACAACAGCGCGCGTGGCTGTACTGAATCGGAAACAGTCGATCGGCACACACAACAGGAGATAAGATCCGATATTCTGGAACTGGGAGGGGAATTTGAGCTAAACGCTGCAACCAGACGGCTAAACCGGCATCCGTCAACTCTAGTTCAATCATTCCATCCCGTGCGACTTTAACGGCGAAATCCGGGTAACACAACGGTTGGAGAGTTTCGGCCAACTGTGTGGCGATCGCCTGCGGTGTCTGCTGCCAAGTTTTAGTCAATTTCAGGGCGATCGCAGACACATACAGCACTCGCGCGCTATTTTTAGCCCGATTTAACGGAATTTCGGTCATTGTCCCCTGCTGGGCGATCGCCCTGTGGAACCTTAAGAGCAAGAAACACTTCACTGTAACTTCTGGGTACTGCGAGATATTTGCTGTATCCATTATCGGCCCATCCTGCGGTAAAAGTGCCTAGAGACTGTTACCACTTGTGCTGTCCTTGTACGTTAAACTGCTCATGTCAGAGATAGTCGATCGGCTTATTCCGGTGGCGCTACATCGAATTAATCCACTTTCTAGCGATTTTTGGGCGAAATATACAATAATTTACGATCGACTCATTGCTGAATTCTACCATTTTCATGTATTTTTTGCTACATTAAAATTTTGGGTAAAACTGAGAAGAGTCAGCACAGTTAAGAAGCGTGTCAGCTCGATCGGGGGTTGGTTGTCTCACTTAGTATCGCAATGCAGGCCAAAGCTGTTTTTCTCACTAACTAAATATATCCCAGAGCCTCACTTATGCAATCAACTTCCACACATCCAGAAACGATCGATCGACCTTTTATCACCTGGCAGCGAATTATCGACTGGGCCCAGGAACACTACCGCTGCCGGACTTTTAGCAAAGACGAGAAGATTCCAGCCAGACCCGGACTGCTCTATTTAGTCCAGAAAGGTTCTGTGCGGCTCGTAGGCAGCGCTCAGGTTAGCGCCGCTTCAAAATCGTCGAAATCCTCTGACAAAACTACAGAAGAAGCTTTTTTGGGTTTCGTCGGCGCAGGTCAGCCCTTTGAACTGGTTGCTCAGTCTCCCTTTACGCTCCAAGCTTATGCCCACGCCGATCACACTCACGTAGTGTGGATGTACTGGCACGATTTGGATAATTGGCCTCACTTTCGCCGGGAAATTCTGGATGCGTTTCGCTACCAGCACCAGCGAAAACTGCTCTGGCTAAGCACTTTGGGACAGCGCCGGACGATCGACAGATTGCTGGGTTTTCTCACTTTGTTGATCGAAGAGTTCGGCGAACCCTACGTAGGTGAGGGATCACCGGATGTGGTTCGGGGCTACCGATTACCTTGGACATTGACTCACGCTCAAATTGGTAGCGCCATCGGCTCAACACGGGTGACGGTGACGCGGCTGATGGGTAAGTTGCGATCGAAAGGTTTAATTAATACTGAAGATGACAATTTAATCTGTTTGCCGGCTAAGGCTACTCCCCAAAAGACCAAAAATCAAAAACAGGATGTAGCAGGATTCCTCGAAGATTCCCTCGAAGATTCCCTCGAAGATTCCCTCGAAGATTCCCTCGAAGATTCCCTCGAAGATGATCTAGAAGATTCCCTCGAAGATGATCTAGAAGAATCTGCATAAAATCCTGCGGGTGATTCCCCACAAACAGCGCATCGCTATTAAATCAATCGCCAAAATGGTTGGGAAGTTCTTAATTGCTGAAGCATAAGCGGTCGATTGTTACTCTCGGAGATAACTAACTAAAGCTTTCTTCCCTCTTCCTTCTTCCTTCTTCCTCGTTCCTTCTTCCTTCTTCCCTCTTCCTTCTTCCTTCTTCCTTCTTCCTTCTTCCTTCTTCCTTCTTCAAGGTACTAATGACAATGACCGATGACAAGCAAAAATCTCCAATCCCGAACAATCAGCAACGGGTGGTATTCTGCGACTTTGACGGCACGATAACTGTTGAAGAAACTTTTGTAGCAATGCTCAAGCATTTTGCACCGGAATTGTCATCTCAACTAATGCCGGAAATACACGCAAGAAGGCTGAGTTTGCGATCGGGAGTGCGCCAGTTACTAGAGTCTATTCCCTCGGAATGTTATGGGGAAATTGTAGAATTTTCTAGGGGAAAGCTGATGCGGCCGGGATTGGTGGAATTGCTGGATTTTTTGGACGAGCAAAAGGTGGATTTTGCGATAGTTTCCGGTGGCCTGCGGATTATGGTAGAGACGGTGATGGGTGATTTGGTACACCGGGCGATCGCCATTTATGCTGTGGATGTAGACGCTAGTGGGCCTCACTTACGAGTCAATTCTGAGTTTGAAGGAGATGCGGAATTGGTGTCTAAGGTGCGGGTGATGAGCCTGCACCCATCCCAGGAACAGGTGGCGATCGGAGATTCTCTGACGGATTTTAACATGGCTTTGCAGGCGAATTCGGTGTTTGCGCGCGATCGGCTAGCCGAGTATCTAGACGAACAGCAAAAGCCGTATACTAAATGGGATAATTTTTTTGACGTGTTGGAAACTTTATCCCAGAAATGGAATTGAAACTTAACTAGGAATTGCGCAAAAATCGCACTAAGCAGCCTATAGCGGTTCTCAAAAAAGTGAGGAGAGCCTCATGCCCTATGCCCTATGCCCCATGCCCTATGCCCTATGCCCTATGCTGGAAGCGTACCTGATCTTTCTGAGAAAGGCTATATATGTACTTGTAAGGTGCATAAGCACCCTACGTTTAAAACGGCTAGCGCAATTCCTATCAACGTCAAAAATAGATCAAAATCTGAGGATTTGCAGAGAATGAGTGGCGATTTGAGATCGGATTTAATTGCAGCAGCCAAACATTTTTACGATCGCGGTTGGATGGCTGGGACTGCTGGTAATCTTTCAGCCCGCTTACCAGACGGCAGTTTTTGGATTACTGCTAGTGGGCGTCAGAAAGGGCAGTTAACTGCTTCAGATTTTATCAGAATGAGCTTAGACGGCGTTATTGTTGAGCAACCTGTTCCCGACAGCCGCCCTTCCGCCGAAACCAGCATTCATTTAGCCGTTTACAATTGTTTTCCAGACGCGAAAGCTTGCTATCACGTACACTCAATCGAGGCAAATTTAGTTTCTCGGCTAGTAGCAGGCGATGCAGTGCCTTTACCTGCGATCGAAATGCTCAAAGGTTTGGGGGTGTGGGAGGAAAACCCGCAGGTGGCGATACCCCTATTTACAAATTATTTAGAAGTCCCTAAAATTGCCAAGGAAATTTGTGAATATTTTGCGGTTTCATCGCCCTCTGTACCCGCTTTGTTAATTCGCGATCACGGCATCACAGTTTGGGCAGACTCCCCAGCCGCCGCCTACAATTACGTAGAAATTGTAGAATACATTTTTCGCTACACCCTCGCAGCCCGCCAATTAAATTTAGATTTGAAATGTTAGATTTGAAATCTGGACATTCCAGGATGCAAAACCTAATTATGTTGAGTTCCATTCACACCGCACCTTACCGCTATTACTATGCAATACTTGGGACAATTTTTGATGGCTAACCGTATAATAATGGTTGCAAAATGATTCGGCAATCGAGTTACTTTCCGGTAAATCTAGGGTTTCAGACTACGAACTAAAAACTGTCCTGACTATGGACTATGTAGACTGTATAAAACGAGCAAACATCAAGAATAGATAATAAAAATTATGGCTAAATATACCAGAATTCTATCCATAGATGGAGGCGGAATTAGAGGGATTATCCCCGCGCAAGTTGGAGTTAGCCTTGAGACCAAGCTACAACAGAAAAGCGGCAACCCAAATGCGAGAATAGCTGACTATTTTGATTTAATTGCCGGCACGAGTGCCGGAGGAATTTTAACCTGCATCTATTTGTGTCCCGATACCGAAAATCCCAGCAGACCTCGGTGGACGGCTCAAGACGCTGTTAATTTTTCCATCAAGAGCGGTCGCGAGGTTTTTAAGAGTTCATTTTGGCAAAAACTCAAATCTATCGACGGTTTGATAGATGAGAAATATCCGAGCGATGCCTTAGAAAAATTCTTTTTGGAACATTTCAAAGATTGCCAACTCAGCCAACTGCTGAAACCTTGTTTAATTACCAGTTACGATATCGAAAGAAGAAAAGCTAACTTCTTCAATCAAATAGATGCTAAAAAATATCCAGAAGCAGACTATTTTATCAGAGATATCACCAGAGCCACATCTGCCGCTCCCTCTTACTTTGAATCTCCCAAAATCTACTCTCTGACAAACGAATCCTACGCTTTAATTGATGGGGGAGTATTCGCAAACAATCCAGCACTTTGTGCCTATGCTGAAGTCAGAAATAAATTAAAAATTCCCGACGAACGCCCAGAGAGAGGCCCCACAGCAAAAGATATGGTAATCTTATCGCTGGGGACGGGACAAGCTCAGAAAAAATTCCCCTACGAAGAAGTAAAAAACTGGGGTCAAGTTGAGTGGGTTGAGCCTTTGATTAATATCATGATGACCGGAGTTTCAGAAACTATAAATTATCAAATGCTCCAAATTTATGATGCGGTTGAAAGACCAAATCAATATTTGAGAATTAGTCCAGATTTGAGCCACGAACAACCGCTGCCGATTGATGATGCTTCGGAAAAGAAGATATCGGAACTGGTGAGAATTGGCAAGGAGCAAGCCGAAAAGTATAACGAACGGTTGGATGAGTTGATCGACTTGTTGCTTGCCGAGTAGTTAGTCATATTGTAGGGTGGGTTGGGCGCGGCGATTAAGTTAAGTAACCAATAAATAAATCTCAAACCGCGCCTAACCCACCAATCGCTCCCTCTGGCAGACTGAAAATATATGTTGACAAATCGTGCAATAATTGCTGTACAATTGCCGAAAATCTCTATGTGGCAATGCTTCGTCCTGTTTGCAATTAATCGCGAGCCGTCAGTAATTGGTTAAAAAACACCAAAAGCGCGATCGACATTTAGATGAAACCTTGAATAACAGGTGGTTTCAGCGGTTTTTAGTGACGCTGTTCCTGGGCGGCCAAGTGCTGCTGCGCGTCCTGCAAGGCAAAATTGACCGCCGCAAAATCATGGAACATTTAGTCACCGTAGGCCTGGATTCTTTGCGCTCCGTGCTGCTAATAGCCTTTTTTGCGGGCATGATTTTCACCGTTCAATCGGCCAGAGAATTGATTCGGTTTGGGGCGGTTGGGGCGGTGGGAGGTGCTTTTGCTCTGGCATTTTGCCGCGAATTAGCACCAGTTTTAACGGCGGGCGTGGTGGCGGGACAAGTAGGTTCGGCTTTTGCTGCGGAGATTGGAGAAATGCAGGTGACGGAACAAATAGATGCCCTGTATATGTTGAGAACAAATCCAGTTGATTATTTAGTAGTGCCGAGGGTGATAGCTTGCTGCATCATGCTGCCGATTTTAACAATTTTTGCGGTGGCGGTGGGGATTTTGGGCGGGCTGTTTGTGGCGGTTAATTTTTATGAGTTGGAACCGTCGGTATTTTTGGAATCGGTGCGGACTTTTTTGGGGCCTTGGGATTTAGTAACTGTGGCGATTAAGAGTTTTATTTTTGGGTTGATTATTGCCCTCGTCGGTTGCGGTTGGGGGTTGACTACCACGGGCGGAGGAAAAGGTGTAGGCCAAGCTGCAACGGCGGCGGTTGTGACTTCTTGGGTGTTTATTTTTGTGGCAGATTTCTTTTTATCGCTGTTGATGTTTCATGAGTTGGGAATTACTAGAAGTTGAGGTTAATTGATTTTAGATTTTAGATTAGACAAGATTACCAAAATAATTAGGACGACGCTTTGAGCATCGTCCGAAAATTTGATTCAAAGGGCTTTTGCAATTCAAGTCTATTTTATTGCAATCTTGTCTATTTGAGATTAAACAGAGGGTTTCGGCTCAGGAATATAAGGAGGGCGATAAACTCTAATTTCCTGAATTGGAACTTTGCTGTCTGTTTCGGGAATGATTTCGAGAATGTGTTTGGAATTGCTTAAATTCTGAGCCAATGTTGTAGGATATTCTAGGCTTGAATCTACAATCTTTGGCGGAATGTATGAATCAACAAACATCGGTTTAACCTGCCAAGTAATCTCAAAACCTTTCGGAGTCAGCTTTTTAGAGTATTCATAGGCATTTTGCAGCCACCAGTTTTTCGGTTCAATCACGACGCGGCCAGATTTTGAAACAAACATTTCGTCGTTTGTACCGCTGCCGTCGTAACCTGTTTTAGAACCGATCACGTCAAATTTAAACTTGGTAGCATCGCTGTTAATCTCAGTGATTATCGCTTTCCAATCTTCGATGATTAGGGGTTTTTGGCTGGATATTTGGAGAATTGCGGGCCAAGCGACGCCCAGACTAGCGCTGGGTCTGGTGATACTGTAAAGTTCGGGAAATTCTGAGGGTTTTTTGCCGTCGATCGCAATTTTAGCAGAAATTGCCTTGCCGTTGAAGGTTTTATCAGCGATCGCATCTATCCGATTTCCTTCAAACTCCAAAACCAACTTACCATCTTGCCACTTAACATCAGTGCCAACTCTATAGGTTTTGACTAAATCCTGCGACGCTGCTTGAGGAGAGTTTGGGTTGTATCGCAGGTGCGGTTTAATCAAAGCAGCCAAGAGGAAATTTCCCCAATCATTGAGGTGAATGCTGTCACTCAATAGCTGTTTGGGCTGCAATCGATTGTCTTTTAAATATCTGCGCCAAGGTGCGCGAATTTCTGCGATTTCGCAGCCGTATTTATCTGCCAACTCAGGCAGCCATTTAGTTGAATGAGTGTTGTGCCATTCATATCCTTTGACTTCATCTGGATTATCGCTCTTGTTACCTGCGGGCAACCAGTTTATGTGGTCTGAATGCAAGAGTATTTCGCTAGCAGTGCGGCTGCGGACATTGGCAATTATCGCTTCGTAATCTTCATCGCCTCCGTAGACGTGAAAAATTAGCAAGTCTGGATAAAAAGGATACAAATCGTGTTCGCTGGGACGGATTAAAATCGGCGCTGCAAATCCTCCGATTGCCCGATTTTCCACTATCAAATCTGCATAGGGAAATCGCTGTTTCAAATCCTTTGCTACATCTTGCCACCAATCTTGCTGAGTGATGGATTGACCGTAAAATAAGATGCGTACTTTTCGGCGTTGTGTGGGAGTGCTGGTTGCAAGTAACCCCATCGTCCGTTGAATTCTGGCTCCCAAATTAGCATTATTTGCAATAGGAGCGGGTGGGGGAAATGGGGTGGCGACTGCTGTTTTTTTAAGAATCGGAACTAACAGGAAGCTCAAACATAATAAAAGTAGCCACCAGTATCTATAAATCTGGGATTTTAGGCTGTTACCGTGCCGTTTTGCCATTGTTTTATGTTTCGGTTCTCTAAAAATTATCCCTAACTAAGCTGTGGAGCATTTAAATTGCATATTCGGGACGCTGCTCAAAGCCCATCCCACAAGAATTTTATTGATTTTTGACACACAATTTAAATGTAGAACAGCTTACCAAAAGTATCTCTAGCGTTCACATTGTAAACCTTTCGATAGCTTGTACGCTACATGGTGCGGTTCAGGAATAGCTTGCGGTTGTACAGTGCGCGCCTTACGAGTTGCTTTTTTATTCTTGATTCTGTTATATTAACAATATAGTGCGACAAAAGATGATATAATTCTGGCTGATTAATTGCAAAAGATCGATCGCACGTCAAATGGATTACAAAACAGCCCGCAGTTTTCTGATCGACCAAGGAACAGCCCTGGACACCAAGAAAAATCCCGACGCCTTCCTGATGCGCCTCAAACAAGGCCAGCCGCCCGTACCGGGACAGGTGACATCGATTTTATTAGCTTTAAAAATATTGTTTGAAGGGCTGCAAGAATCTCCAATGCTCGATCGCCAATTAATCTCGGCACTGCATTTACTCTCAGTCGAGAGTTTGCTACAATTTGAAGCAGGACTTCGCAGAGGAGTTTCTTGGCCGCCACTGCTCAAAGAAGACTTAACTAGAATTGCGATCGCAGTCAAGAATATCTTTTCCGGCGTCTGGCAATAGTTTAGCTGAGTCAACTCCCGACGTTTAACAAGAAAAATTGTCAAACTCTACTCGCGAAAGCTTTCTAGGGATGCCAAAAGAGCCGGAAGTCCCGCCAGCGAGGCGGACACTAAAGCCTCATCTTTGTAAACTCGCGATCGGGTAATGCCAATAGTTTTAGCAGCCGAGGTTGTAGAGCCTCGCATCTCCCTATTACTGGTTTCGACTATCCCTAAATTTCTGGTTTCTCGCTTCAAACCCAACATAGCAGTATCCTCAATTTATCCGTAGGGTTGCGCCGCCAAATTTTTCGGGGCTTGCTCAATACTTCTATTATTACTCAGATTGGCAAAAGATATGAAACGATGAAATAATTATTCACGATTGGTAGGGATCAAGTTAAACTGCATCATAACTCTTGTCAAGCTCCATAACAACTCTTATTAATTTTTTACAGAAAGTGTTTGTTTGAGCCGATCGCCCGCAGCGACACAGACACCAGCAACTAAAAAGGCGATCGTGCCTACAACCGCCGTGTTAACAACAGGAATAGCCCAAGGTTCTGCAAACATAACTGAGTACAAACTCATCTCCAGCGAAAAACCGCCAAAATAAATCCCCACGCCCAACCCTCCCTGCTGCGGTGGCACCAGAGACAAAGCAAAAGGAACCATACCGTTAGCCACCAAACTATAACTAAAAATTACAGCCAAAACAGTTACTGCTACCATCACAATCCCCTGACTGAAAGCCACCGCTAACAGCAAAACAGCAGTTGCCGCCAATCCGCCCAAAAGCGCCCGCTGATTCCCCGCACGGGTGGCAATTTTCCCAGCAAGGAAAGCAGCAAAAGCCAAAATAATAGCAAATAAATCCCTTGATACTCCCCATGCCTAAAGGCGAGGGGATTCTTGAAGAGTCCAAATACGAACCTTCAAAGGCGAAATCAAAG